>JAVKMA010000287.1:0-5846 GCA_031538685.1 Burkholderiaceae bacterium
GGGCTGCGCGGGTGGTTTATTTGTTGGATGTTTTTGTTGTTGGGGGCTTTTATCGCGTCACCTGGGGGCGCTGTCGTTATTAAAATTTAAACGCCCCGGGAATGCGTTTTGAACCGCTGTCTTTTGCGCGTCCGTTGTCCTTGCCAGATGAAAAATCAAATGCAAAATTAGATATCGCCTTGGGCGAAGTCTGTTCGAGTCCATTTAAATTGTCGCGCTCTTTGTCTGATTCTGTGCCCGATTTTTTGCCTGATTGGCACACTGATCCTGATGCGCCGCCCAATCGTTTTTATGCGTATGGCGTGATCGCCCGTTTGGCTTTGCTTGCGGCGGCGATAGAGTTAGAAAACAATTAAGCGAACTCTCGAAGTCGTACCGTTAAGTTCCGCGGGTCTATTTTGCTTCTCTTTACTGATGATTATGAAAGTGCTGTTTATCCTGGATCCTCTGGCATCGCTCAAAATTCAAAAAGACACCAGTCTGGCGATGATGCGGATCGCGCAAGCGCGCAGTCATCAATTAAGCGTCGCGGGAATTACTGATTTGGCATTGCATGACGGACGTTTGGAAATTCGTGCGAGTCCATTTCGGTTTATTACTAAAGAGGGCGCGGCAGAGCATTTTTCAGTCGGCGCCGCGCAACCCTTTCTCGCTACCGAATTCGACGCGATAATCATGCGCAAAGATCCACCCTTTGACATGGAGTTTTTGTACGCGACGCATTTATTGGATTGCGCGCAGATGCAAGGGACGCGAGTATTTAATCGTCCAAGTTCATTGCGCGATTGGAACGAAAAATTATCAATCACGCGTTTTGCACAATTCGCGCCGGCATTTTTGGTCAGCAGTCAAAGCAAAGCGATCCGTGAATTTTTAACCGAGCACCATGACATTGTGGTCAAACCTTTGGACGGAATGGGAGGCTCAAAAATTTTTCGTATCACTCAGTCGGATCCCAATATCAATGTGATTTTAGAAACCATGACGGCGTTTGATACCAATACCATCATGGCGCAGCGCTTTGTTCCTGAAATTAGTTTGGGCGATAAGCGCATTTTGATAATTGATGGAGAGCCACTGGATTACGCCTTGGCGCGAATTCCAGTGGCGGGTGAAACGCGCGGGAACTTGGCGGCGGGAGGTCGCGGCGTCGCGCAAAAACTCAGTACACGTGATCGTGAAATGGCCACTGCGATTGGGCCGACCTTGCGCGAAGCGGGTTTATTTTTAGTTGGCTTGGATGTGATTGGCGATTATTTAACCGAGGTCAATGTCACTAGTCCAACCGGCATGGTTGAGATTGCGGCACAAACTGATTGCGATCCCGCACTGATCACGATCAAGGCCTTAGAGCGCGCGTGTTTAATGGATGTTTCAAGCAAGGCTTCGGTCTGATCGAACAACAATGAAAATTCTATTGACCCGTTTATCGTCTTTGGGTGATATCGTGCACAACATTCCAGTGTTGCACGATATTCATCAGCATTTTCCGGATGCGCAAATTGATTGGTTGGTTGACCGTTCATGCGCACCCATGCTGTCCTACTGTGCGCATTTGAATCGCAGGATTGAAGTGCCACTGCGCGCCTGGCGCAAATCGCCCAAGACTTTGTGGCGTGGTGATTTGACCTGGTTGCAGTGGCGCGAAAAATGTAATCCTAAAATAGAGGGACACGCTAAATACGATTTCAGCATTGACCTTCAAGGCTTGATCAAGTCTGCCGCGATTCAATGGATGTTGCCGACACGTCAACGCGTCGGCATGGCTAATCGTACCGAAGGGTCTAGCTTTGAATCACTGACACGGTTTTTTTATGATCAAAAAATCACACTGCCATTTCATATTCATACGGTGACGCGGGCTCGTCAATTGGTGGCGCAGGTTTTGGGTTACTCGATTGATGCTATTCAAGATGCGCCGCAATGTGATTTTTTACCGATTCCGGCCTTGTCTGAAAGTGATTTTTTATGGGATTCATGGGACGCCTCATCTGCTGCGCCAGCGGCACCAGCGGTACAAGCGGCGTCAGTGGCACCGCGATCTTCTCCCCCACAATTGACACGCTACGCGATGCTTTTGCACGGCACTTCACGCGTGCTTAAAGAATGGCCGCTAGAGCATTGGAAAAATTTGGGAACCGAGTTATTAGCGCAAGCGTATCAGGTGGTTTTGCCGCACTCCAATGCGCGCGAATTACAACACGCGCAAATTTTGTACCAGGCTTTATCGCAATACGCGACAACAAAATTGCATCAGACCGTGCCGGCAGTTATTGTGTTACCGCGTTTTTCGCTGGATCAAATGATGCGTTGCTTGGCACACGCTTCCCTCGTGGTGGGTGTTGATTCTGGTTTGACGCATTGGGCCAGCGCGCTGGGGCGCCCGACGGTGCAACTGTATTGTGGTGATGCCATTCGTTGGCGCACCCAATGGAAATGGTTAGCGACTTCAGCGCATCTGGGCGAGCCCACAAAAATCCCGACGCTGGATCAAGTTCGAGCCGCGGTGACAGGGGTGTTATCCAAAGTTGCGATCTAATTTTTAAATCAGTAATGACGCGAGTTTTCTTATAGTGGTATTTTTTATGACTGCACGCCAAATTTTTTGATACTTTGGATAAAGGTGTCGGCGTTCTGATAGCCAATCACACGACCGACTTCGTGACCATCGGGGGCGAAAAATATGATTGCTGGTGGCCCGTACAAATTAAAGTTTTTGAGTAAGGCCTGATCGTCTTCGGTGTTAGCGGTGACGTCTGCTTGCAAGCGCACCACATTGTTCAAAGCGGCTTGGACGCGGCTATCGGTAAAAGTATAGGCTTCCATTTCTTTACACGATACGCACCAGTCGGCGTAAAAATCCAAGATCTTCCACCCCGCTTGTGTTTGTTGCGTCGTCAATTCGGCCAAGTGATGCACGCGGGTAAAGCTGAGTGCTTGCGAAAATGGTGCCAGTGGGCCAACTGCATTATGCACAGCGCCGATACCTTGAATGCTGCCCAGTGTCAGCAAAATCAGCGCCAAAATCCAAGTTTTTTGCACGATGAAATACCCCCCGCCGCCAATCGCTAGGGCACTGAGTAAGCCCATTTGCCAGCGCGGGCCTAATACTGGCGCCAATAACCAAATAGCCAAGGCAAAAAGTAACAGGGCGAAAATCTGTTTCACCACCAACATCCACGGGCCTGATTTAGGCAATACGCGTTTGGCAGAAAATCCTAAAACAATTAAGGGCACGCACATGCCCAACGCCATGACGGCGAGGGCCAATCCACCCAAGTCGATTCGTTGTGTTTGGCTGATATACAGCAGGACGCCTGCCAGTGGCGGCGCAACGCAAGGGCCAACGATTAGGGCAGACAAACCGCCGACGATAAAAGCACCTTTTAGTGAGCCGCCTTTTTGACGCGATAACAGCGAGTTGACGCGGCGTTGAATAAATTCGGGAACTTGAATATCGGCGCCGCGCCATAAGGCCGCACCCAACAATATCATCAAGGAGGCAAACGCAATCAGTACAAAAGGATTTTGCAAAAATGCGCTCAAGCCAACACCCAGTGCACCTGCAGCCATTCCTAAAAGACTGTAAACCAAGACTACTCCGGCGCTATAGGCCAGTGATAACACGCCGCCTTTGGCGCGTTGTTCTTCGCCAAGAATTAGCGCCGACAAAATCGGCAACATCGGCAATACGCAAGGCGTTAAGGATAGACCTAGTCCTAAAATAAAAAAGACGCTGACGATCCATCCAATATTTTGGCTGGAAAGCGCCGCGTCAAAAGAAAAAAAATTAGCGCTTACGTTTTTAACTTCGTTACTGGCGTTTGCATCTGTGGCTGCTTTATTTGTTAAGGCGTTTTTTTTTTGTGGCAAAGTCAAAGTGGCCTGTGACTTCATCGGCGGATAGCACACACCAATATCGGCACAACCTTGGGAGGTCACTGCAATCGTGAAATGTGTGCCGCTGAATTTTTCGATGGGAATGATGACCTCGACGCTTTTACGAAAAGTTTTAATGTCAGGGCCAAAAGTGGGATCGTTAATCACGATCGCCTGGGGATATTGCGGAATCCCTAAAACGACTTCGGGTTCGCGTGCCGTAAACGCAAAGCGTTTTTCGTACATGTAATAACCCTCGGCGATATTGAAGTGTACGGTGACCTGTGCCGCGCCGGTACTTGACTGACTGGTTTGAGCTGAAAACTGAAATGCCAGTTCGGGTTTTAGTAATTCTTGCGCGCCGGCAGTGGGCCCCAGGAAGTGAGCACCGATCAAGGCGAGCACAATCGACAGTAGGGCCTTAGAGAATAATGTCATAAGTAATAGAGATAAGCGAGAGGTGAGCGCGTAAAATGAGCATCTAAAAATTCAGTAGTCATTATTGATAGGAAAACTTTGATATGACAACTGAATCAGTATATCGTTTAGAGCGGTATTCTGATGACTAAACACAGTCTGCACGATTGTAGCCCTAGCGCGTCGCTCATCCCAATCTAATACTTATTTATGCCTGTGATTAAAACGCTAGACGATCATTTGATTTCGCAAATTGCTGCTGGCGAAGTCGTCGAACGTCCGGCTTCAGCGATTAAAGAGTTGGTGGAAAACGCCCTCGATGCTGGCGCGCGCTCGATTACCGTGCGCATCGAAGAGGGTGGGGTGAAGTTTTTGAGTGTTCAAGATGATGGTTGTGGTATTGAGGCCGACCAGTTGCCATTGGCACTGCAACGCCACGCGACCTCAAAAATTGCATCCTTGCGCGATTTGGAACAAGTGATGAGTTTAGGGTTTCGCGGTGAGGCTTTGGCATCAATCGCCTCAGTAGCGCGGGTGAGCTTGACTACCCGAACTGCCTTAGTTGAACATGGCCAAAACTTTGACGGCAAAGTGTTAAAACCCGCCGCACGCGCGGTGGGAACGACGATAGAAGTCGCTGATTTGTATTACAACACGCCAGCGCGCCGTAAATTTTTAAAAACCGCGTCGACAGAGTTTGCGCATTGCCAAGATGTGATGGAACGTATGGCCCTGGCGCATCACGAGGTGCATTTTTGTCTTTATCACAATCAGCGCATGGTGTCGGATTTTCCAGCGATCACTATGCCCAAAAGAGTCGGACAAGTTTTGGGTGCGGATTTTTTACCGCAAACCATCGCACTTCATGAAGTCAGCGAAATCGATAACCGAGAAATCAGTTTGACCGGCGTGATAGGTTTGCCTAGTGTCGCCAAAGCGCGCGCGTCGGCACAGTATTTTTTTGTCAATGGGCGTTTTGTACGTGATAAGGTTTTGGCGCATGCTTTGCGCATGGCCTATAGCGATGTGTTGCATCATCGCTTGCATCCGGCGTTTGTGTTAATGCTGCAATTGCCGCCCGAACGCGTTGACGTGAATGTGCATCCGGCCAAAATTGAAGTCCGTTTTCGTGACAGTCAAGCAATCCATCAGTTTGTTTTTCATGCGCTCTCACGCGCCTTAGCAAAAAACAGTGGTGCGACACCGCAAAGCGATTCACATGCAAGTAGCGCGCCAGTGCCTGAATTAAAAAATGCCGAATCCCACACTCATTGGCCGCGTGCACAAGCGCAAATGCCGTTTCGTTCAGTGGTGGATTCGCAAGGAACCTTGAGCGCCTATAGTTTGCTTTCGGGGCGTGATATGCCAGAAGGGGGCGCGTCGCGTCGTGATGAGGCAGCGCTTTCTCCAATCGCGGCACAGTATTCAACATTGCAAAATACGAGTGCACAAAACGCCAATACGCAAAACGCCAATACGCAAAACGCCAATACGCAAAACACCAATACGCAAAACACCAATACGCAAAACACCAATACGCAAAACACCAA
>JAVKMA010000288.1:0-4098 GCA_031538685.1 Burkholderiaceae bacterium
AAATAAATAAATTTAAAAAATGAGTAATTAAGACAATTGATAAGAATGCTAAGCAAGCCTTTCCTCAAGCAAACGCCGTTTCAATCAAGGCTTTTAATTGCGCGTAATGCTTGTCGTAATAACCCACGGCGGGGGATGCTGATTCTGGACGTCCTGCGTAAGTCAAATTTTGTCCTTTGCCCAATACATTAAGGATATTGGGTTGAACTTGCAACCACGCGCCTTGGTTTTGAGGCTCATCCTGTACCCAAACAATATCTTTGGCTTTGCTATATGCCGTCAAAATGGCTTGTAAATCCGCTTTAGGGAAAGGATAAATTTGTTCAAGACGAATAATCGCGACATCTTTGCGAGCCTGTTCTTTGCGTGCGTTGACCAGATCGTAATACACTTTTCCAGAGCACAACAGTACGCGTGAGACCGATGCTGGCGCAATGCTGGTATCGGTTTCCGCAATCACATTTTGGAAAGAGCCTTGTGTAAATGCGCTCAATGGCATTGCCGCGTCTTTGTGACGCAATAATGATTTAGGGGTCAAAATAATTAAGGGCGCACGGAATGGGCGCAACATTTGACGACGCAAGACATGGAAAATTTGTGCCGCATTAGTCGGTTGTACGACTTGCATATTGTTGTCGGCGCAAAGTTGTAAATAACGCTCTAAGCGAGCCGACGAATGTTCTGGGCCTTGGCCTTCATAACCGTGTGGCAACATCATCACGAGACCGTTTAAACGGCCCCATTTGACTTGTCCCGAGCTGATAAATTGATCGATGACGACTTGCGCACCATTGGCAAAGTCACCGAACTGCGCTTCCCAAATCGTTAATGAGTTAGGCAAAACAGAGGCGTAACCGTATTCAAATCCCAAAACGGCTTCTTCGGACAAAACCGAATCAAAAATGTGGAAGGGTGCTTGATCTTTGGCAATGTTTTGTAAAGGAATGTAAACGCCGGTATCAAAGCGTTCGCGATTTTGATCGTGCAACACGGCGTGACGATGTGTGAAAGTGCCGCGCCCCACATCCTGTCCCGTAATTCGAATCGGGAAACCCGCTGACACCAAAGACGCAAACGCCAAATGTTCGCCCATACCCCAATCTAAATTGTTGTCACCACGTCCCATCGCCGCGCGATCCGCGATCACTTTTGCGACCAGTGGGTGCGGGGTGAATTTTTCAGGAATCGTCGTGAATTGTTTGGCTAAACGTGCGATTTCGCTGGCGGGGATAGAGGTATCGCAAGCGTCATCCCATTGTGCTTTGTGATAACTGGACCAATCGACTGCGTATTTGTGCTTGTAGTTAGAAATAGTAATTTCTTGACTGTGTTTCCCAGATTCCATCGCCGCGCGATATGCGGCGACCATGCCGTCGGGACTTGTATTTCCGCTGGCCGGCAAGACGCCTGCCGCAACCAATTTATCGCCGTAGTTTTTACGTGTGCCTGGGTGAAGGGCAATTTTTTTGTACATCAAAGGTTGCGTCATCGCAGGTGTGTCTTGTTCGTTGTGTCCTAATTTACGGAAGCAAACAATATCAATCACGATGTCTTTTTTGAAGGTCTTGCGATAGTCCATCGCCAATTGCGTGACAAACACCACAGCTTCAGGATCATCACCATTGACGTGTAGCACGGGGGCCTCAATAATTTTGGCGACATCAGAACAATAAATCGTTGAACCTTTATCGCGTGGGTCTGAAGTCGTAAAGCCAATCTGGTTATTGATCACAATGTGTAAAGTTCCGCCAGTACCGTAACCACGTGTCATTGCTAAATTCAGCGTTTCCATGACCACGCCTTGACCTGCAAATGCCGCATCACCGTGCACTAAAACTGGCAAGACTTGTGTCCCATCATCATCGTCACGACGTTCTTGACGCGCTTTTACTGAACCTTCAACGACGGGATTAACAATCTCTAAGTGCGATGGATTAAACGCCAAAGACAAATGCACTGGTCCGCCTGGTGTGGCGACGTCAGATGAGAAACCTTGGTGATATTTAACATCACCGGCAGGCAAATCTTCAGCGTGATGACCTTCAAATTCAGCGAATAAGTCGGCCGGCATTTTGCCCAGTGTATTGACTAAAACGTTCAAGCGTCCGCGATGCGCCATACCGATGATGACTTCTTGAACGCCTTGACTGCCGCCCATTTGAATCGCGGCATCAATCGATACGATGAAGCTCTCTCCGCCTTCTAAAGAGAAACGTTTTTGACCCACGTATTTTGTGTGGAGGAAGCGTTCTAAGCCTTCTGCGGCAGTGAGACGCTCCAAGATATGAACTTTTTGTTCAGCGGTAAAGGATGGACTTGATCGAGCCGATTCGACACGTTCGCGTAACCAGCGTTTAATTCTGGGGTCAGACACATGCATGTATTCCACCCCAACCGAACGGCAATAAGTGTCGCGCAAGTTTTGAATCAGATCACGTAGGCGGATATTGTTTGAACCAAATGCGGCATTACGCACATTAAATGTGGTCGCCATATCGGTTTCGCTTAGGCCGTAAAACGCGGGATCCAACTCCGGAATCTCTGGACGATCGCTACGTTGTAGTGGATCAAGATTGGCCCAGCGGGAGCCTAAAAAGCGATAGGCCGAGACAAGTTGTTGAACGGCAACATGTTTTTCGGCGAAATCAAAATCTTTGCTTGCGCTGGTTGTGGCGGGTTTTTTGGCGCGCTGCGCAAACGCCGAAATAATCGGCGCATGAGGAATATCGCTGCGCGCCGAACCATCGACCGCAGGTTGATGTTGCAAGGCGTCAAAGTATTGACGCCAATTGAGGTCAACATCATTGGGATTGAGCAAATAGGCCTCGTAAAGATCTTCAACATAAGGAGCATTACTGCCAAATAAATATGAAGTGGTAAGCGATTGTTGCATCATAAAAATGGTCTCGTTAAAACACTGGTTCAGAACGCTTTTTACAGAGCGCGCTGAAGTTGGTTTTTTTCAAAAATTATTTCAAATTACGGTGCGCAGAGCCCACAAATAATTGGCGCGGACGGCCAATTTTTTGTTCAGGGTCTGACATCATTTCGTTCCATTGTGCGATCCAACCCACCGTACGGGCCAAGGCAAAAATTCCCGTGAACAATGAGGTTGGAATGCCTAAGGCTGATTGCACAATACCTGAATAAAAATCAACGTTCGGGTAGAGCTTGCGGCTGACAAAATACTCGTCTTCTAAAGCGATTTTTTCCAAAGCCATCGCTAATTTGAATTTGGGATCGTTTTCTAAACCTAATTCAGCCAAAACTTCGTAGCAAGTTTCGCGCATCAACTTGGCACGTGGATCGTAGTTTTTGTACACGCGATGGCCAAAACCCATTAACTTCACGTGAGAATTTTTGTCTTTGACTTGTTTAATGAACTCGCCCAATTTATCAACACCGCCTTGTTGCTCTAGTTCATTGAGCATTTGCAAGGCGGCTTCGTTGGCACCACCATGCGCAGGGCCCCATAAACACGCGATACCAGCCGCGATACAGGCGTAAGGATTGGCGCCTGAGGATCCCGCTAAACGTACGGTGGATGTTGACGCATTTTGTTCGTGATCCGCGTGCAAAATCAAGATTCGATCTAAGGCCCGAACCAAAACGTCATTACTTTCGTATTTTTGCGTCGGTACCGCAAACATCATGCGCATAAAATTTGCGCTGTATGACAATGAATTGTCAGGATACACAAAGGGTTGACCAATGCTGTATTTGTAAGCCATGGCAACCAAAGTTGGAATTTTCGCAATCAAACGAATCGCTGACACTTCACGGTGACGCGGATTACTGAGGTCAAGTGAATCGTGATAGAACGATGCCATCGCGCCGACAGTTCCGACCAAAACCGACATCGGATGTGCATCGCGACGAAAGCCCCGGAAGAAAAATTGCATTTGTTCGTGCACCATGGTGTGCGCAGACACTAATTCAACAAACGATTTTTTTTGATCACCTGAAGGAATTTCTCCATTCAAAATCAAATAACACACGTCCATGAAATCTTGTTTTTGCGCCAATTGCTCAATGGGGTAACCGCGATACAACAATTCACCTTTGTCGCCATCAATATAGGTAATTGACGAGTTACAC
>JAVKMA010000289.1:0-2500 GCA_031538685.1 Burkholderiaceae bacterium
AAATCGCGCAAGAAATGGGTATCTTGACGGTTGCGGTGGTGACCAAACCGTTTTCGTATGAAGGCAAAAAATGTTTGGATGCGGCTGAAAAAGGATTGGAAAATTTATCCGAATACGCAGACTCCATCATCGTTGTATTGAACGAAAAATTGGAAGAAGTCTTTGAAGACGCGTCGTTTGATGAATGGTTCCAAGAAGCCGATGGTGTGCTGTATCGCGCGGTATCAGGCATTGTTGAAATCATCAATTCGACCGGCTACATGAACGTTGATTTCAATGACGTCAAAACCATTATGGGCGAAAAAGGCAAGGCAATGATGGGCACCGCTAGCGCGACAGGAATTGATCGCGCTCGCATTGCTGCAGAACAAGCATCCGCATCGCCATTGTTAGACGGCATGGATTTAACAGGTGCGCGTGGTTTGTTGCTCAACATCTCAGCGTCTAAATCTGGTCTAAAAGGAAAAGAGATTAAAGAAATTGTTTCCGTGGTCAGTCAATTTGCTTCGCCAGAGGTAAATTTTGCGCATGGCGTGGTGTACGACGAATCATTGGGTGACGCAATACGTGTGACGATTATTGCCACCGGCTTAGGGCGTCAAAAACGTCAATTCCAAGTTTTGCAAAACGAAGCGCGCAAAACCGGAACGGACGATGCGATTGCTGAAGTGATGGACAATGAACAACCGACCGTCTTTCGTAGTAATAACGCCAACGAAGCGATTCGCCGTTTAGAACAAAATGGTATGGATCGTTTGGACATTCCTGCTTATTTACGCAAACAAGCGGACTAAGTTAAGTCTTGTCTTGATTGCGATATTTAATTGCAATACTTGATTGCGATACTGCGTCATGCATAAAAATGATTCGATGATCGAAAAATTGTCGAATCATTTTTTTATTTGTGTCCTCGCCTTGATTGTGCATTAGCGATCGTGCAACGCCCCATCATCTCATCCACGATGCGCTATCGTACTAATCCTCGCACTCATCATCACATTCATCATCACATTCATCATCACGCTTGTCATCAAGTGAACACCTCTCCAGGCTTCGCCTTAATTGAAGCCTGCATCGCTTTGGCAGTCTTAGTCTCGTGCGTAATCGCCCTACTGTATTTTTGGCGACAAAATAGTCATTCTGAATATGTGACGATTGCCCAGATGGCCCTATCGGACATGGGCGAAATCATCATCAGTAATCCGCAAGCGGCACATGAAAACGCTTATTTCAGCACGGGGGATAACAAGGCCGAATTCAACCCCTCTGTTAATCCTGTCGCCAACTGTGCACTGGGATGCAGCAAAACTCAATTGGCGCAAGCGCAAGTACAGCGCTGGCAAATTCAATTGGCGACGCAATTACCCGATGGGCAAGGGCTTATTCAAAATACTGCGCAAGGTTTACGCATTAGCGTGTTATGGCGCACACCGATCATTTCAAGCGTGCCAACTTCTCGGCCGGCGGAATGCGCCGATCAAGACATCAATCTGGAATGTGTGACGCTATTGATTCCGCAATGATGTCATCATGAAACTTGCTATGCACTCAAATTCGCACCCAAATTCGCATTCAAATTCGGGACCTAATTCACATTCAAAATTACGCCGCAAAAAATCAGCGGGAGTCGCCTTATTAGAAATCCTCATTGCCGCAATCATTTTATTGATGGGAATGACTTTGGGCGTACGCACACTGCGCGATTTTTGGCAGCACGATAACGTCACGCATCAGACGCAAATCCAAATGCGCGACGGCCAGTGGGCACTACAACAAATCAGCCATGCCATGCGTAACGCCGGATTTGGCGAGATCGTCGATACGGCACTTGACGATTTACCCGCACCTCATGATTGGAATCGCTATCTTCAAATTGGCGCATCGCCCGTGACCTGGTGCGCTGATGGCCTGATCGCGCCCGCCGCCATTAGTGCTCAATGTCGCACCAGCTCTTTTGACAGCAGCAATCCAACCTTAGTGATTCGAACACTGGCCGATAGTGACAGTGCGACGACTACCAGCGATGGCCGTGTACAAGATTGTTTGGGCAATGGCGTACCAGAAGTGGGCGCCGCTTATCGGGAAGTTCGTTACAGCTATAACGCGAGTACGCATCAACTATTGTGTCAGGGCAACGGGCGCACCGACGCGATGGCCAACTTATCCGCCGCACAAACGATATTGAATCAAGTCATGGCCTTTCGTGTTTATTTTTTAAGTGATACCGATGACGACGCTTATATCGATCGCGAGCATGAACCTAGCAATGACTTTAGCGCTTGGAATCAGGTGCGTGCGGTGCGAGTGTGTGTAGCGTTGAATCACCCGAGTGAAAGCACAACACCCAGTCTTTATCTTGACTGTGACGATCATTGGCAAAACGCGCCGGTCGGACAATCCCGCACGATCTTGCAACAGACCAATGTCATCCGAAATCGTCGCTAATTCGAAGTGATGCAAACCATTCCTCAATAAACAAGCGATTCAAATACAAAGTGTA
>JAVKMA010000290.1:0-2684 GCA_031538685.1 Burkholderiaceae bacterium
CCAATTTGCCACTTTTACGGTGCGTGAAGCCTAATAAATTATTCACGTCTGGCGTTTCAGCTTGTTTTTTGAGTTCCGTGATGGCTTGTTCCCAATGTTCTTTTTTGATGATGACACGAATCGCATCCAATGGATCAACTGATTTTGCTTTGACTCCGGCCGCTGGTGAGGGCGCATCATCCGCAAGTGCGGGGGTCATGTTGATTGCGAGCATCAATCCAGCAATGCTCAAAAGTAATTTTTGATTCAAAGTTGTTTGAGTTGTTTTCATAGAGAGTTCCAAGATAAGAGTGGTAAGGACTAGGTTAAACAGTCTATTCCCGTGCTTTATTCCCAAATTTGGACGTTATTTTTGAACATTATTTTCAGGGCACTTCTATAAATACAGAATGTGCGGATGAAGTGCGCGGCGCACAGCACACAGCACACAGAAAGCGGAGCGTACATACAGTAGGTGAGGATTTCGCGTACTGCGCAACAAAGCAATTCGCCGCAAAAATGAATTGATAGAAGTGCCCTTCATTCATGATGTCACATCGGGTTTTGCGTTGTTAATCATCCGTTGCTAATGTTTTTGCTAGGGCTTCGCCAACTTTGATGCCGTCAACTGCCGCCGACAAAATTCCACCCGCGTAACCTGCGCCTTCACCGGCCGGATAAAGCCCGCGCAGCGTAGGACTTTGCAAAGTCTTGTCATCACGCGCAATTCGTAATGGCGACGAGGTTCGAGTTTCGACGCCAGTTAATACCGCATCTGACATATCAAAACCTTTGATTTTTTGTCCAAATACCGGTAGCGCTTCACGAATCGCGATGCTGGCATATTCGGGGAGGGCGTGATGCAAGTTAACCATTTTGACACCCGGTTGATAAGACGGCACGACGCTGCCGATAGTTGTGGAGGCGCGGTGATGTAGAAAGTCGCCGACCAATTGCGCCGGAGCTTCGTAGGTGCTACCGCCCAAAACATAGGCCTGCGCTTCGAGTTGTCGTTGCAAGACCAAGCCCGCTAATGGATGAAAATTGGGATGAACATGGGGATGAGAATCAGAGCGCAAATCAGAGCGCAAGCCCAGCGCAGCATCTGCAAAATTATCGCTGCTATGTCGCACCGCGTTGCCGCTCTCTTGCCCTAACACGGCTTCAAATACGGCGGGATCAGTTGGGTAATCGCGCGGATCGACCGCGACAACAATTCCCGCGTTGGCGTTACGTTCGTTGCGCGAATACTGGCTCATGCCATTGGTAACGACGCCTCCGGTTTCGCTGCTTGCAGCCACCACCGTTCCGCCCGGGCACATACAAAAGCTGTATACGGCACGGCCATTTTTGGCGTGATGGATTAGTTTGTAATCAGCCGCACCTAACAGTGGATGTCCGGCGTGGCGGCCCCAGCGCGCGCGGTCAATCAGGCTTTGTGGATGTTCGATGCGCACACCAATGGAAAAAGGCTTGGCCGCCATCGCTACATGATGACGATGCAACATCGTAAAAGTATCGCGCGCACTGTGTCCTAGAGCCATGACGACGTGGCGCGCGGCGAGGGTGTAAGTCGTGTCGCTGGCATAATCCAAAATCTTCAGCGCTTGCAATTGTCGGCCCTTGAAATCGCTGTCATATTCAATCTCAAGCACGCGCTGTGAGAAGCGCACTTCACCCCCCAAACGAATAATTTCATGGCGCAAACCTTCGACGACTTTGACTAATTTAAAGGTACCGATATGAGGATGGGCGGCAAATAGAATTTCTTCAGGTGCGCCAAAACGTACCAACTCTTGCATCACTTTGCGTCCCAAATGGTGTGGATCTTTGATCTGGCTATACAGCTTGCCATCTGAAAAAGTCCCCGCACCGCCTTCGCCAAATTGGACATTGCTGCGCTCGTTCAAAATATGCTTGCGCCACAGACCCCAAGTGTCTTTAGTGCGTTGCCGCACCATCGGCCCGCGTTCAATCACGATCGGCGCAAAGCCCATTTGCGCCAGAACTAAAGCGGCGAACATGCCACAAGGCCCAAATCCGACGACAACGGGACGTTCGTGCTGATCATTCGCCCAGTCAGATGATTTTTGCACCGGCCCTTGCCAATGCATGTCTGGCGTTGCTTGGATATGCGGATGGGCGCTATGTTGCGCTAACAATGCCGCCTCTTGTGTGGCTTGATGCAAAGTCACATCGACGATAA
This sequence comes from Burkholderiaceae bacterium, assembly GCA_031538685.1. Lineage (GTDB taxonomy): Bacteria > Pseudomonadota > Gammaproteobacteria > Burkholderiales > Burkholderiaceae > JAVKLU01. Next base: position 2,186 of record JAVKMA010000290.1, read on the forward strand.
AAACCACCCATAAATATTGCTTACGCGCATCGATGCTGCGTTTAAAAACCCTTAGCGTGTCGATCTCTGGTACTGCGATACCTAACATTTGTGCGGCTAATTCGCGTAACACGGGCATCGGATGCAGGGGTGGGCGCTGATCTGTTTCGGTTTCTGCGTCAGCCGCGCGTCGTACCTGGACGGGCAAGTCCGTTAAAGGAAGTTTGAGTTCGGACAGACGAATCATGGCAAAAGACCCGTAGTGATCGGGCAAGCATGTAAAAAAGGGGAGCGAATTATCGATGAGATTGACAAAGTCAGCCGCGAACTTTGCTTTTTTTGAGTTGCGGCTTTATTAATGGGTTGATGCTTTGCTAATGGGCACTTCTATAAATACAGAATGTGCGGATGAAGTGCGAGGCGCACAGCACACAGCACACAGCACACAGAAAGCGGAGCGTACATACAGTACGTGAGGATTTCGCGTACTGCGCAACAAAGCAATTCGCCGCAAAAATGA
>JAVKMA010000291.1:0-1941 GCA_031538685.1 Burkholderiaceae bacterium
GCATTGGGCGGTGGTTGCGAATTTGTGATGCATGCGCAACAACGCGTTTTGGCCTTGGAATCAAACGTGGGTTTGGTCGAAGTCGGCGTCGGTGTGATTCCGGCCGGTGCGGGTTGTAAAGAATGGGCCTTGCGTGCGGAACAGTGGGCCAAAGCGGGTAATGGAGATGCTTTTCAGTACATCGATAAAGTCTTTAACATGGTTGCGCGTGGGCAAGTGTCAAAAAGCGGTTTTGACGCGCAGACCATGGGTTACGCCAATGCGTCCGATTCAGTAGTATTTAACGCGGATGAAGTCTTGTATGTGGCGCTGCGACGCGCGCGGGCGGCGGCACACATTGGCCATCGTCCACAGTTAGCACCTGTGCCGATTCGGGTCTTGGGTCGAGCTGGGATTGCGGCCTTGGAAATGGGATTGGCCAATGCGCACGTGGGGGGCATGATTAGCGATCATGATTACCGCGTCAGTCGCGCTTTAGCAATTGCCTTGTGTGGTGGTGAAATTGATGCCGGAACAATGGTTGATGAAGCTTGGTTATTGGCGGTGGAGCGCGACGAGTTTATCAAGTTGTTGAAACTGCCCGAAACTCAAGCGCGAATCGATCATATGTTGAAGTCTGGTAAACCGCTGCGTAACTAATAAAACGCTGCGTAACTAATTCAATGAATTATTCCAATCCTCAATAGAGTCATCACTTGGTCATCTGTACGGTCAGCGGCAAGGCTTCTAGTACTCACTTCTATTGAGATTTGGAATTCAAAAATATTTGCCAAATAGATCAAAAAGGGAAATTTTGTGAGCATTTTAAAAAATAAAAAATCGCGTTTAATCGGACTGTGTTTACTCGTGTTGGTGGTGAGCATCGTCCTGATCGTATGGCGCAACTCTACAGATTCAAACACAGGTGCCGCCAGTGTCAATTTAGCCCGTAGTGAATCTGTCGATAAGGCCAGTAGAGGTGATAAAACTTCGGGAGACAAAGCTTGGGGCGACAAAAATTCGCGTGACAAAACCAGCAATGCGAGTGGTGCGGGTGGCTCTGGTGGCGCTAGTGGCGCTGGCGGCGGAGGTTCAGGCAAAAGCGGAAAATCCTCAGGCCCTGTCACTGTGAGCGTGGCAAGCGTACAAGTGCGTGATGTGCCCTTAACCATCAGCGCCACGGCGCAAGTGGTCAGTGCCAAAAGCGTTGATTTACGCGCTTTTAATTTAAATACGGTTGAAACAATTCACGTCAAATCCGGTCAAACAGTCCATGCCAATCAGCTACTGATCAGCTTGGACACGCGCGCCGACCAAATCACTTTGGACAAAGCGCAAGCCCAGTTGAGTAAAGATGAGGCCAGTTTGAAAGACTTGCAACGACAAAAAAAACGTCACACTGAATTGCAATCACAAGGATTCGTCACACAAGCGCAAGCCGATACGATCGATACACAAATTGCGCTGGCCCAAGCCACAGTGGCAGCTGATCAAGCCGCGATTAAAAGCGCTAATTTAACTTTGCAAAACGATCTGATTACAGCGCCTTTTGCGGGACGTTTGGGCGCGATCAATGTGTCAAAAGGCGCACAAGTGCAAGCGGGTGCCGCCGCGACACCTCTGGTCACCATCAGTCAAATCGATCCGATTGAAGTGCAATTTTCATTGCCTGAAAAAAATTTATACAACTTGCGTGAATTAGTCGCACAAGGCGCACCGGTGCAAATTAATTTGAGTCCTCAAAAAAGTGTGGAGAGTGGCGATGTGCCGAAAATTTTTATCGGAAAAATCAGTTTTGTTGATAACCGCATCGATCCGCAAACCGGCTTGATTCGTGTTAATGCACAAGTGAGCAATCCGAAACAAGCGCTCTGGCCAGGGCAGTATGTGACGGTGCGTTTGACTGCGGGAAAAATAAAAGCCGCTAAAGTGATTCCAACCGCGTCCTTAATGGTGCGCGAC
>JAVKMA010000292.1:0-6265 GCA_031538685.1 Burkholderiaceae bacterium
AAATAGTGTCGATTTTTAATCGCCTTAGATAAAGCCGTTAAGTTTATCTGAACGAGTAGGGGGGCGCATTTTACGTAAGGCTTTAGCCTCGATTTGACGAATTCGTTCACGTGTCACGTCAAACTGCTTACCGACTTCTTCAAGAGTGTGATCGGCCGCCATATCAATCCCAAAACGCATCCGTAATACTTTGGCTTCGCGCGGGGCTAATGAATCCAGAACATCACGAACCATTTCACGCATCGAAGTGTGAATTGCCGCGTCTGACGGGGCTAAAGTACTTAAGTCCTCAATAAAATCACCTAAATGTGAGTCTTCATCATCGCCAACGGGGGTTTCCATCGAAATAGGATCCTTCGCGATTTTCATGATTCTGTAGACTTTTTCTTCAGTCAACTCCATCTCTTTTGCTAAAGTTGCGACGTCTGGTTCACTGCCGGTTTCTTGCAAGTACTGTCGGTTAATCCGATTTAACTTGTTAATAGTTTCAATCATATGTACTGGAATCCGGATCGTACGCGCTTGATCTGCGATCGAGCGTGTAATTGCCTGACGAATCCACCATGTTGCATATGTTGAAAATTTAAAGCCGCGTCGATATTCAAATTTATCAACAGCTTTCATCAGCCCCATATTGCCTTCTTGAATCAAATCCAAAAATTGCAGACCACGATTGGTGTATTTTTTGGCAATCGAGATGACCAAGCGCAAGTTGGCGCGAACCATTTCTTCTTTGGCGCGACGAGTTTTGCGTTCACCCTCAATCATCGACATGTAAATTTCGCGGAAACTCGCTAACGGCAAAACAATTTTGATTTGTAAGTCGCTCAATTTTTGTTGTAGTCCGGTAATCGCAGGTTTGTTCCTCGCTAATAATTCAGCGTTACCATTACCACTACTGATTTCGCGATCAACCCAATTTAAACGGACTTCGTTTTTGTGAAAAACACGTAAAAAATAATCGCGTTTGATACTACATTTATCCACCATCAAATTGTAAATTTGCGATTCAATCGCGCGAATTTCTTGCGTTTGCATGCGCATCGTGTCACATAATTTATCCACTGTTTTGGCGTTAAAACGAATTCCCAACAAAATTTGAGTCATCTCGCTTTGCGCTTTGCTAAAACCTTTTGCTTCTAGGCCGTCGCGTGAAAACGAGCGGCGCATTTTTTCTAAATTTTCAGCGATTTGATCAAATTTAACCAACGCCTCTTTACGCAGTTGTTTGAGTTGAGCCTCGTTTAATCCGGCCGCAGCAGAAACAACAGGAGAGGCTTCTTCAGCTTCCTCCTCATTTTCTTCTTCCTCTTCTTCACCCTCTTCAATATCCTCGTCTAAAACTTCGAGATCAAGGTCTTCTTCCTCTTCTTCTTGCGCTGCGCGCATTTCGGCCAATTCTTCAGGTTTGATCAGGCCATCAACGAATTCATCGATACGTGATTCGTTGGTGCGAATTTTTTCTGCGTAAGACAAAATTTCAACAATTGTTGTCGGACAAGCAGAGATCGCTTGCAACATTTCGTGTTGACCATTTTCAATACGTTTGGCAATTTCAATTTCACCTTGTTTGGTCAAGAGTTCGGAACCACCCATTTCTCGCATATACATGCGGACTGGGTCGGTTGTACGGCCGAATTCAGAATCTACTGCGCTTAACGCGGCTTCGGCTTCTTCCTCTTCGTCTTCGTTATCGTTATTGGTGGTGGGCGTTTTATCCGACAACAAGATTGTTTCGTTATCTGGAGCGCGTTCGTAAACAGTGATACCCATGTCGTTAAAGTGAGCGACTATGGTCTCAATCGATTCAGGGTCAACAATGCTATCAGGCAAGTGATCATTCAACTCGATGTAGGTTAAGTAACCGCGTTCGCGCCCCAGTTTGATTAAATTTTTGAGTTTTTCACGCTGTAACTTGGCCTCTTCTTCAGAGGAAGCAGAGCTCTTTACCAATAATTCAATTGCTTTTTCTTTGGCTTTTTTCTCACGCATTTTGCTGCGCTCGACCGCCATTTCCTGTTGTTTCGCGGTCATTTCTGCCTTGCTTGGGCGACCTAATTTTTTCACCGGCACTACTGGTTGAACAACTTGTTCAAGCTTAATAACTCGCGCCGCACCCGCACTGGTTTTTTTACCGATGGTTGTTTTTAAAACAGGTTTGACTGGTTTGCTGGACCTAGAGTTTTTTATTGGAGCTTCGACTTTTTTAGCAGGTGCTGTTTTTTTTGCCGCAGCTTTAGTTTTTTTCACAGGGCTGCTAGGTTCAGTATGACGTGTTGGCATAGAAAATTCGGCGTTATTAAACGTTTAAAAACACTAGGAAAATTGGGTAAAACGGTATTAGGTGAACTATGCGGTTTCGCTAAAAATATTTTAAAACCTAATATCGGATTGAACTTAGTCAAGAAAGAAACTTCTGAAGAAAATTTCAATTTCTATAGCAAAGTGTAAATCTGATGATATTTGACCCCAGTTAAAAATTCATACAGTCTATTTTTAGGGGCGTCGATTCTATCACGGACATCATAATGTCATAAATTTTAATTTTTAAACATTTAGCAAGGATAATCTTCAGCACTTTTATTCATTAAGTTTCGACGAAAAATGCCGTTTCCCCTTCTAAAAAACGATAACTTTCTACGTGCTGCGCGCGGTCAAAGTACGCCTTTTGTTCCCGTATGGTTGATGCGCCAAGCAGGCCGTTATCTGCCTGAATATCGCGCCACACGCAGTAAAGCAGGTTCATTTTTAGCCTTGGCTAAAAATCCGACGTATGCCACCGAAGTAACTTTACAACCTTTGGATCGTTATCCTTTGGATGCGGCAATTTTGTTCTCTGATATTTTGACAGTCCCCGATGCGATGGGACTGGGTTTAGCCTTTGAGAATGGCGAAGGTCCATGCTTTGCTCGTCCTTTACAAGACGAGGCAAGTATTCGAGCTTTGTGTGTTCCGGATATGGAGTCTTTACGCTATGTTTTTGATGCCGTGCATTCAATTCGTATGGCATTAAATGGCCGTGTTCCTTTAATTGGTTTTTCGGGCAGTCCGTTTACTTTAGCGTGTTACATGATTGAAGGGCGGGGCAGCGATGATTTTGCGCGGACTAAAAAATTACTGTATGAGCGCCCCGACCTGATGGCGCACATTTTGGAGATTAACCAACAAACGGTAACCGAATACTTAAGCTTGCAAGTCACTTCTGGTGCACAAGCCCTGATGGTTTTTGACACTTGGGGCGGTGCACTAACGGAAGATGCGTATCTGCGTTGTTCCTTAGCACCGATGCAAAAAATTGTGTCAGCACTAAAAGCACGTCATCCGGATATTCCATTGATTACCTTCACTAAAGGGGGAGGTGCATGGTTGCATCACTCCACGGGTGCGCATGTACGTGGCTTGGATTGGGGATTGTCGTTGGGGCGTGCGCGTCGTTTGTTTGCGCAAGAAACTGCACCACCGTTGGCTTTGCAGGGAAATTTTGATCCGCACATCTTGGGCGCGGGTGATCTTGCAATTAATACTGAAGTTGCACGAATTGCAAGCGACTGGAAAACGGGCGATATCGCCAATGCTCCTAAGGGGTGGATTTTTAATTTAGGTCACGGAATTTCGCAATTCACGCCGCCTGAAGCCGTCGCAACCCTAGTCAATGCTGTTCATCAAATTAAATGTTAAACACCATGAGCAAACCATTCAAATTGATTCGATTATTTAAACGATTTATTTAAACGATTGTGTGATGGCGAGCTTACGTTACAAGAGTGTCTCTAATTATGAACATAAAGTGCGGATCATTGGTGGGCAATGGAAACGCACGGTATTAAATATTCCTCTGGGCCTCACCGTTCGTCCGAGTTTGTCGCGAGTGCGAGAAACGTTATTCAACTGGATAGAGTTTTTTTTGGATGGTCAGTGGTCAGGGAAAACTTGCTTAGACTTGTTTGCGGGAAGTGGTGCTTTAGGGTTTGAAGCCGCGAGCCGAGGCGCAAAAGAAGTGCACTTGTGGGAAAAAGAGCGGATACTAGTCAGTGCGATGCAAAATACCGCGCATAAAATTAAGGCAACACAATTACAAATTCAAACTACGGATAGTTTGCTTAGTTTGGGTCGTGCCAGTGCGGTTGGGCAACAATGGGATATTATTTTTTGCGATCCTCCCTTTGACGCATCGTATTACGATCGTATTTTTCCATTGGTGATTAGTGTGCTTCGCGAGGGTGGATTTTTGTACTGCGAAAACCAGGATCTTATTGATTTTTCTTTACATCCAGCGCTGACGCTTTTGCGAAGTGGGCGTGCAGGATCAGTTCATTATTTTTTGTTAGCAAAAAATAATCTTGACGCATTGAGTTAAAAGGAGCTGTTATGGTTATTGCGGTCTATCCAGGTACGTTTGACCCGATTACACGAGGACACGAAGATCTGTTGCGTCGCGCGGCCGGCTTGTTTGATTCCGTGGTGATTGGAATTGCTGAAAATCAGAAAAAAAATCCTTTATTTACTTCTGCTGAACGACTCGAAATTGCCACTGAAGTCTTGGGGCATTATCCCAATGTTCAGGTCAAGGTATTTTCTGGTTTGCTCAAAGACTTTGTTCACAGTGTTAATGCCAAAGTAATTGTGCGCGGCCTGCGCGCAGTGTCAGATTTTGAATACGAATTTCAAATGGCAGGAATGAATCGTTCGCTCATTCCTGAAGTCGAAACCTTATTTTTAACCCCTTCGGATCAATATCAATTTATTTCGGGATCGATTGTGCGAGAGATCGCCAGCTTGAATGGTGATGTGTCAAAATTCGTTTTTCCTTCAGTTGAAAAATGGTTAAAGAAAAAAATTCTTCCCGATCAGATCTCTTAATCAGTCAGTTCATCAGCCTCGAATGTATTTACAAGCATCTTAAAAATGTCATTAAAAATTACCGAAGAATGCATTAACTGCGACGTTTGCGAACCCGTGTGTCCGAACGAAGCAATTAGCATGGGCTTGGAAATTTACGAAATTAATTTTGAGAAATGCACTGAATGCGTAGGCCATTACGACAAACCTAATTGCATGGAAGTGTGTCCCGTCAACTCAATTGAAAAAGACACCGCGCATGTGGAAACGCAGGATTTTTTGTGGGTCAAATACCAAACCTTGAAAGCACAATCACGCTCATCCTCAGGATTGATGCCGGTTTAAGAATGTTCTGAATAAGCCATCTGGAGTTGTCGTGTTTCAAGCTAACAGGAATAAGGGCCAGCAAACATAAGAGGGCGCGACAAAATATAGACGTTTCCAAAATACTGTTATTTACGATTGTTTTTAAGATTTATTCGACGTTTAATTTTTAGTCATCGTTCATGTCTCTGCTTTTTTACGGTAATACCCAGCTCAAAGTTTCTGCCGAGTTATTACTCGCTTTTCAAAAAAATGATTCTGCAATTGTTCAAGTGAATTGCTTACCTTGGTATGTTGTGATGACCAGGTCAGACGAACTGGATGCGCTTGAAACGGCGCGCTTGAGTCAACTACTGCAAGCGGCAAGCTCAGATGTTAAAAAAGACCTTAAGTTGTGGATTGCACCGCGTGTCGGAACTGTTTCTGCGTGGTCATCAAAAGCGACTGAATTGGTTCGGCAATGTGGTTTGACCAAAGTGCAGCGGGTTGAACAAATACGCGCCTTGCAAATCATTGGTGGACGTAAAAATATTGCCGATTATGTGGAGTCAATTCGCGACGTTTTGATTGACCGAATGACCGAAAATTTTTGGTTTGATCCGCAAATCTGTCAGCACGACATCAATGCGATATCGGTGTATCAAGGCGAAACGACAATTGAGTTGACGCAATTAGTACAAGCAAATCGTGATTTTGGTTGGGCACTATCGGATGATGAAATCGCCTATTTAATCGAGGCCTATCAAACACAAGGACGAGCTCCCACACAAGCAGAATTGATGATGTTTGCGCAGGCAAATAGTGAACATTGCCGGCATAAAATTTTTAATGCAAATTGGGAAATTGATGGTCAAAAAATTGATGCAGCCGCACCAGCGCAGTCTTTGTTTGACATGGTCCGAACGACTCATGCTCATACGCCACAAAACACACTGATCGCATACAAAGACAATGCGGCCGTGATCGTAGGTCGGACGCTTGAGGATATTGCGTGTAATCCTTCAACACGAGTTTACGAGTTAAATACTCAACTGTTACACGGTTTAGCCAAAGTCGAAACGCATAACCATCCCACCGCAGTTTCGCCTTTTTCAGGCGCCGC
>JAVKMA010000293.1:0-5022 GCA_031538685.1 Burkholderiaceae bacterium
CCACATACTTCAAAGCTTCGTCAACCGAAATCGACAATTCAATGATCTCGTCTTGCGGAACGAGTAAGAAAAAGCCCGAGGTTGGGTTAGGTGTTGTCGGTAAAAACACACTCACATGGGGACGCTCTAAACTTGCCGCAATTAGGCTATCCGGTGTTCCCGTTAAAAACCCAATCGCCCAAGTGCTGTGATGAGGGTAACGAATTAAAACGGCCTTGCTAAAAGCTTTGCCACTAGATGACAACAAGGTGTCCGAAACCTGTTTCACACTGCTGTAGATTGAACTGACCACTGGAATTCGCGCAAACATGCGTTCGCTGACGCGCAATAATTGCCCGCCCAAAAAATTGCGGGCAATCAAACCAGTAATCAAAATAATCAGTATCGTTAAGACACTACCCAGACCAGGAATATCAAAGCCCAACAAAGACTCTGGCCGCCAACTGTAGGGTAAAAGTAATAAAGATTTATCCAATACGCCGATAAAACCATTCAATACCCACAAAGTAATACTGATAGGAACTAAAACCAGTAAGCCTGCTAAAAAAATTCGTCTTAACGCGACTATCATAGGATGATTAGTGGCAAGCGCAACCGCCGCCACATGAGGACGTATCAGTTTTTGCGCTGGACTCGGAAGGAGAGGCTGAAGAAGTTGTTGAAGAACTCTCTGAAGAAGTTGTTGTGGGCGATGCTGAAGGAGTTTTAAAGTCAGTCGCGTAATAGCCACTGCCTTTGAGTTGAAAACCCGCAGCCGTCAATTGCTTGACCATTGTTGTCGCAGAACAATGCGGACAAGCAGGCGCGGGCGCAGAAACTTTTTGCAGCAGTTCGCTGTCGCGACCACAAGCATCGCAACGATAGGCATAAATGGGCATAAAAACTCCTTAATTAAATAGAACCTAGACTTTTCAATGAGCCTGATTATAAGGATGGGCTTCCCGATCAGACTTTAATGAGTTGCTCCCAAGATTCGGGGTTCGATTTCTAACTCAATCCCAAATTGAGTTCGGACTTTCGTTTGAATGCGATGAGCGAAGTTCAATAATTGCACCGCCTGCGCGCCACCGTAATTCACCACAATTAAGGCATGATGCTCGTAAATTCCCACACTGCCCTCACGAAAACCTTTCAAACCCATTTGTTCAATCAGCCACGCGGCAGATAATTTGTAGTGTGAGCCTTCAGGAAAAACCACCAACTGTGGAAATCGTTTTTTAAGATCAGCGCAACACTCTTTAGTCACAATCGGATTCTTAAAAAAACTCCCCGCATTGGCGAGATGTTTGGGATCAGGCAGTTTTTGAGCGCGCAAGGTCACAATAAAATCAGCCACCTGGGCTATCGTATCCATCGCTGTCCTTGATCCTCGCGCAAAATCACCGTAATCCAATTGCACTTTTCGAGGATTTTTATGCAACTCAAAATCAACCGCAACAATCATTCCACAATCGGCCAACTGATTTTTAAAAATGCTTTCGCGGTAGGAAAAAGCGCATTCACTAGCAGATAAAACGCGTATTTCTTGCGTGACAAAATCAAAAAAATGCACGCCAATAATGGTGTTTTTAACTTCAACACCATACGCACCAATGTTTTGAATTGGCGCGGCGCCAACTGTTCCTGGTATCGCGATCAGGTTCTCGATTCCGGCATACCCTTTTTGCACAGTCCAACACACAAATTGATTCCATGATTCGCCACTGTCCACGCGCAAGATAATTTTTTCAATTGTCTCTGCGATGACTTCAACCCCGCGTAATTGATTGCGCACTACGATTGCCGCTAAAAATTGCGGCGCAATGACATTACTGCCACCACCCAAAATACAAATTGACAATCCCGTTTGATCACGTAGCGCCATGACTTGCGGCAATTGCGAACGCTCTTTTAACTCAAGCAAATAACGCGCCTGCGCGTGCAAAGCCAAGGTATTAAAAGATGTCAAATCAGCATTTTGAGTAATCTTGATATTTGTCGATTTTTGCTTCATTTAGCCCACCCATTTTCGCGCGTTCCAAAACATTCGCATCCACGGGGAAAACTCATTTTGCGAATCCGGTGTCCAAGAATTTTGAATGCGACGAATTACCCGTTCAGGATGTGGCATCAGAATCGTGCTGCGACCATCGTCGCTACAAAACGCGGTCAGACCCTCTTCAGATCCATTGGGATTGAAGGGATAAGTCTGTGCGACGGCGTCGCCCATCAGAAAACGCATTGCGCCTTGATGTTTTTGATGTTCAGTCCAATGCGCCCTACCCTCGCCATGCGAAATGACAATTGGTGCGCGTAGGCCGCTCATTCCTTCAAAAAATAAAGACCGTGATGGCAAAATTTCAACCTGTACTAAACGCGCTTCAAATTGACGCGATGCGTTACGCACAAAGCGCGGCCAATGCGCAGCACCAGGAATCAATGATTGCAATTGCGCCATCATTTGGCAACCATTACAGATCCCCAAGCTAAAGCTGTCAGTACGTGCGAAAAAATTGGCAAACATATCTTTTAATACCGGATTGCACAGAATACTTTGCGCCCAACCCGTTCCAGCACCCAATACATCTCCATAAGAAAATCCACCAGGCGCGACCAGACCTCGATAATTTTTTAAATCATCTCGACCATTTTGCAAGTCCGTCATGTGCACATCAACCGCTTCAAATCCTGCTAAATGAAAAGCAAATGCGGCTTCGCGTTGTGAGTTGATTCCTTGTTCACGCAATATCGCCACGCGCGGTCGTGCGCCTGTGGTAATCATTGATGCGCTAATCATTGATGCCGCAATATTTTCATCACTGGAATACGGACTGACCACATACAAACCTTGATGCGGAAATTTGAGTGCCTGATGGGCTTGATCAACCACGTTCATTTCATCGCGTCGACGCGTCATTTGCCACGAAAATTCTGACCATTTTTGATGCAAGTCATTACGTGTGGCGCTAAAAATTTTTTTCGCTTCCGAATAAATCGTCAGTTCATCACTGGCGGTGGTTCGTGCCACGACATGACTGACTCGCGCTAAATCAAATTGCCGCAAATAAGCCATTACTTCGGCTTCGCGACTGCGTTCAATTTCAATCACCGCACCTAACTCTTCGTTAAACAGTGCCGCTAATAACAATTCGTGATGCCGCATTCCTGCTTGATCAGAACGAATTTTGTAATCCGATACATCAGTCGCATACGGATCGATCGTCAACAAATCCAAATTAATATCCAAACCGACGTGGCCGGCGAAAGACATTTCACATAAACTCGTCCACAACCCGCCATCGCTGCGATCATGGTAGGCCAATACGCTATCGTGCTGTTTTAAAACACGCATCGCGGCAAAAAAATTCAACAAAATTTTCGGGTCTTCAATATCTGGCGTTTGTCCACCGATAGTTGGCGTTAACTGCGCCAATATCGACGCGCCCAAACGATTTTTGCCTTGACCCAAATCAATTAACACCAAAACCGTATCGTGACGACCACTTAATTGTGGCGTTAAGGTTTTGCGTACATCATCCAAGGCACAGAATCCTGTCACAACTAAGGATAAAGGTGATTCGCTGGTGTGTTTTTGATGGTCATGTGACCACAGCGTACGCATCGACAAAGAGTCTTTACCAACAGGAATCGACAATTGCAAAGCGCGACAAAAATCGGTACTCGCTTGCACAGTGTCAAATAAATCTTTGTCGTTTTGCCCATTGCCACACGCGGCCATCCAGTTAGCTGACAACTTAATTTCGCTCCAATCGATGACCGGCGCAGCACACAGATTAGTAATCATTTCACCAATTGCCATCCGGCCTGACGCGACGGGATTCAATACTGCAATCGGTGAGCGTTCGCCCAGGGCCATCACATCGCCTTGATAACCTGAGAGTGCTTTTAACACCACGGCACAATCGGCAACAGGGACTTGCCAAGGCCCGACCATTTGATCACGCACACTTAATCCGCCGACCGTGCGATCAGTGATATTGATCAGGAAACTTTTATCCGCGACAGTTGGGTGCGCCAAAACGCGATACGCCAAATCTTCTAATTGCAAGGCTAATAAATCTATCGCCTGTTGAGTACGTTCTTGCGAAATACCTTTACGCACCATTGTCGGTGTGTGACCAAACAATAAATCCATCGGCACATCAACCGGATAGTTTGGTGCGTTACTTTTCAAATCGTTTTGCGTCAACACCAAACGCGCATCATCACTGGCACGTCCCAATACGGCAAAAGGACAGCGTTCACGCGCACAAATCGCCGAAAACTGATCCAAGCGATCAGCCGCAATCATTAAGACATAACGCTCTTGCGCTTCGTTAGACCAAATTTCATGTGCGCCCATTCCTTTTTCACCGATGGGCACCGCGTTGAGATCAATCCACCCCCCTAAATTTTCACCATGCAATAACTCTGGAACGGCATTAGATAAGCCACCCGCACCAACGTCATGCACTGACAAAATTGGATTTTTTGATCCTAGGGCCGTGCAGGTATTGATGACTTCTTGCGCGCGTCTTTGAATCTCCGGATTACCGCGCTGAACCGAATTAAAGTCCAATTCGTTTGAATTGTGACCGTTGTTCACCGAAGACGCCGCGCCACCACCAATTCCAATGCGAAAACCTGGACCGCCAATTTGAATAACTAAATCGCCGGCCGAAAATGATTTTTTTTCAACGGCTAAAGCGTCAACGCTGCCAATACCGCCAGCTAACATAATCGGCTTGACATAAGCGTAACGCGTCGTTCCGACAGTCGCCGAAAACGTACGGAAATATCCCAATAAATTGGGGCGCCCAAACTCATTGCCAAACGCGGCCGCACCGATAGGGGCTTGCAACATGATTTGTAAGGCACTCGCCAAATGCGCAGGTGCATCCGTGTGCAAATTGTCATCTTGATCAAACCCTACCTTTGATACCGCGTAACCCGATAAACCTGCACGTGGTCGCGCACCGATACCGGTTGCACCTTCATCTCGAATCTCGCCCCCGACTCCCGTTGCGGCGCCTGAAAAAGGCG
>JAVKMA010000294.1:0-2602 GCA_031538685.1 Burkholderiaceae bacterium
CTCGCGCAAAACCGTTATGCGTTCTGGTTTCATGCTTTTTTCCCAAGCTGGTTGAGGTAATCGATGTTGATCATGGCCTGGTAGGACACACGCTCAGCCGGGGTGGGCGGCATGAAGTCGTAGGCAATGGTCAGATGTCCAGCTTGTCGAAGGTAACTTTGCAGGCTATGAGGCAATGGCGCAGGCGTTGGTGCGGCTGACGCAGCAGAAGCTGTTTGAGGTGATCAATGCGTTGTCGGTTGACCCAGAAAAACAGAACCTCTCGGGTCTGACCCGCTCCATTGCCGAGCTGGCCCGTGCGAGCGTCACGGTCAAAGACTATGCCGCCAAGGTCAAGGCACGGGCACAAAGCACCGCCGCTGACGTAGCCAGCGTGGTCAAGCAAGCGGGCCTGACCGACGATGCGGTCGAGCAGATCAAGCGCCGCATCCTGGGGATCGCCGAATGAAATGGATCATTAAGCTCTTCAAACGCTTCAAGTGCAAATGGTTGGGACACCAGATGACCCAATGGGAAACCCGCCTTACCCGCCAGAACAGGGAAAGGCCCAAGCGCAAATTTGGTGGGTCTTGGCGCTATGAAAAATGCGTCCGATGTGGGGCTCGAAAATGAGTGTGGATAGCGCCGTCCTGCTCCCCTATCAGCAGCATTGGATCGCTGACACCGCCCAGGTGAAGGTTTGCGAAAAGTCGCGCCGTGTCGGCCTGTCATGGGGTGAGGCTGCGAACTCGGCTCTGGAAGCGGCCAAGCAAGGCGGGCAGGACACCTGGTATCTCGGCTACTCACAAGACATGGCGCAGGAGTTCATCCGCGACTGCGCCTGGTGGGCTGGGCACTACCAAATCGCCGCCGAGGCAATGGAACAGATCGCAGTCGTTGACGAAGACCGCGACATCCTGGCCTACCGCATCAACTTTGCCTCGCGCAAGCGCATCACCGCGCTGTCCAGCAGCCCACGCAACTTGCGCGGCAAGCAAGGGCGCGTGGTGATTGATGAGGCCGCTTTTCACCCTGATCTGCCCGACCTGCTGAAGTCAGCCTTTGCGCTGTTGATCTGGGGCGGCAGCGTCTCCATCATCAGCACCCACTTTGGTGTGGACAACCCGTTTGCCGACCTGGTCAACGACATCCGCGCAGGTAAAAAGCCCTACAGCCTGCACCGCATCACCTTCGATGAAGCGATTGAACAAGGCTTGTGCCAACGGGTGTTCGCTGCCAGCAAGCGCATCTGGAGCCCCGAGGCTCAAGCCACCTGGGCAGAAGAAATCCGCGCCATCTATCGCCCCAACGATGCCGAAGAGTTGGACTGTGTGCCATCGAACAGCACGGGTGCCTACCTGTCCCGTGCGCTGATCGAATCGCGCATGAGCAGCGATTGCAAGGTGTTGCGTTACACCTGTGCTGAAGGGTTTGATCAGCTGCCCGACCACGTGCGTGCATCGCATGCAGAAGAGTGGCTGGAGCGCGAAGTGCTTCCACTTCTCAATATTTTGCCCCGCACCGCACGCAGCAGCATCGGCATGGACTTCGGGCGCAGTGGCGACTTGTCTGTGCTGATTCCACTGCTGGAAATGCAAGGCTTGGAGCGGATCAACCCCTTCCTGGTGGAAATGCGCAACGTGCCATTCAAGCAGCAAGAGCAGATCGTCTTCTGGATCACAGACCGCTTGCCACGCTTTAGCTTCGGTGCATTCGATGCCCGAGGTAACGGCCAGTACTTGGCCGAGGTGGCCATGCAGCGCTATGGCTCCAGCAGCATCGCTCAGGTGATGCTCACGCAAAACTGGTATCTGGAAAACATGCCCAAACTCAAAGCCGCCTTTGAGGACGGCACGCTGGCCAGCATGCCCAAAGACCGCGACATCCTGGACGATCTGCGAGCCATCACTGTGGTCAAGGGCATCCCGCGCATTCCAGAAGGCAAAACCAAGACCGGCCAAGGCCAGCAGCGCCACGGTGATGCTGCTGTTGCGCTGTGTCTGGCGTGGTTTGCCAGCAATCAAGGTGGCGGCTCCATTGAGTACATCGAGGTGCCGCTGCGCTCAGGCAAATCAGGCGGCAGCGGCAACTTTATGCGCCCCAGCACCGCCGACGATTACCCCCGCCCAGAATCGCGCAGGGAATGGTAAATTCACACACAGGAGAACCTTCATGAAACGCAACTGGGATTGCATCAAACTGATTTTGCGCGCACTGGCCGAGCGCGAAGACGAAACCTGCATGATCGGCTGGGGCGACATTGCCGCGCTGGGGCGCACATCGCCATTGCCCACTTTAACCAATTTGACCGAGGCCGAAGTGCTGGAGCACCTGCGCCTGCTCGCCGAGGCGGGCTTCATTCAAGGCCACCCGCCTACCAACCCCATGTTGGCCAAACGTCTCACATGGCAGGGCCATGACTTGCTAGAAACGCTCTGCAGCAAAGGCCTGTGGCCACGCATTCAACAAGTGGCCAGCGAGAAAGGCATCGGCCTCACGCTCGACTCTATCGGCTGGCTGGCCAAACACGTTGCAGGGCAGATGCTAGGCTGATAGACTTCACACCATCCAAACGCCCCGCAGACAAGCCCAGCGAGGCGTTTTCATTTTGGGGCTTGTTTCA
>JAVKMA010000295.1:0-1878 GCA_031538685.1 Burkholderiaceae bacterium
AGCGTATTGCCGCGCAAAGTGAGTAAACCTTTTTGACTCAAGCGAGCAATCGCGACCGCCCGTGCTGCGGGAACTGCCATCGACAAGGCGCAGGGACAGCTGACCACCAACGCGGCAATCATGATTTGCAAACTGTATTGAAATCCCTGCCCTAAACTTAACCAGACGACTGCCGCACCTACGGCAATCACGCACACCATTAACAAGTAATAACGCGCGATTTGATCAACGATGCGTAAAGCCGGCGCTTGATAGGCGATTGCGTTTTGCACTTGGTTGACGATTTGCGCGACGCGCGAATTTTGCGTATTGGTTTTAGCGCGCACCCATAAGACTTCGGCGATATTTTTGCTCCCTGCATAAATCGGACTGCCGATGGTTTTGGGGACGGGCAAGCTTTCACCATTCAAAATCGCTTCTTCGACCAGTGATTGGCCATTGACGACTTCGCCATCAATTGCAAAAGTTTCGCCTGCGCGAACACACAAGACCATATCGGCGCGTATGGCAAAGCTGGGAATCGTTCGCAAGCTTGCGGTGTTAGGATAGTCAGGCGCAATTTGTGCGCTTTGAGGTAGGGTACGCGCCAGTGTGTCGATGTTATTAGTGGCGGTTTTTTGCACGGCGCGTTCGATGTAGCGCGCGGTCAATAGCAGTGCGACAAACATCGTGATTGAATCGTAATACGTTGGTCCGGCATCAAAAAACTGATTCCACATACTGGCTAAAAACGCGCTCAATATTCCAAAGACGATAGTGACATCCATGCTGATATAACGCGCTTTAAGACTTAACCATGCGCCTTTAAACAGCGGCCCTGCGGAATAAAACACCACGGGTATGGTCATGAGGAAACTGGCAAGGCGCAGCATCGTTGCAGAACCAGAATCAATTTCCCATTTAAAGTAACTGGGCCATACGACCATCATGACTTGCATCGATGCAAATAGCGCGATGGTCATGCGCAACAACAAACTGCGGCGCGCTTTTGCATCAGCTTCACTCACACTGTTATAGCGCAAGGGTGTCGCCGCGTAACCTCCGGCGCGTAAATTGTGTAAACTGTTTTTGAGCGCAACTTCAGGCTCTGCGAGTTGATTTTTTTTCCATTGCAAAACAATCGATTGCTGCGTTAAATTCACCGTAACGTCAGTCAAATTTTGTTGTGCAAGCGCCCGCTCAATCAGCCATACACAGGCGGCACAATGAATTTCTGGCGCATGTAATTGCACACTGCAACGCTCGCCCTCGTACGTGATCACTGATTGCCAATCAAAGTCGATGACTTCGATTAGTTCATCCATATTGGCTTTTGGAGCTTTGCCGGGGCGGTTGTAAAACTGATAAAAGTCACTCCAACCACCCGCCAAAATAGTGTGATGGATGGTTTTGCAACCGTGGCAACAAAACCAATGCGGCGTCTCGATGGCCGAATTGACGATGTCGGCGTCGTTGGGATTACGCGCTTGACCGCAGTGATAACAGGAGGATTGTTCGGGATTAAGGGATTCGAGTGAAAACACGGGTGTTGAAAAAAGTGAGCTGTACGCAAAAGGTTTTCGCGTACAGCCGCATGATAAATCCTAGTAATGGGCACTTCTATCAATTCATTTTTACGGCGAATTGCTTTGTTGCGCAGTATGCGCAATCCTCACGTACTGTATGTACGCTCCGGTTTCTGTGTGCTGTGCGCCGCGCACTTCATCCGCACATTCTGTATTGATAGAAGTGCCCTAATAAGATCATGAGTAAAACGCGGCTTGTCCGCTATCATGCAGGAGAGATTTATTTTTAATTCTATATCATGAACCATGTAATCAAGGATGCGATCACGCCTGATCAGGTTTTAGATACCAGCGGTTTGCGCTGTCCTGTGCC
>JAVKMA010000296.1:0-1930 GCA_031538685.1 Burkholderiaceae bacterium
AAAAACCCATGAATAACAAAATTGCTAAGTTCTCGTTGAAATTTTGTACTGCAATTGAATGGCCTGCGCTCAATAAAACATAACCTCGATGTTGTAGCAGGGCGTTCATTGGAACAATAAAATAACCGGTAATCGTTCCAGCCAAAATCAACCACAAATAGCCTAACCACAAATGATGCGTAAAGGCCATCAGAATGATTAAACCGCTAATCGCATAGCGCAAGCGCAAAACTTCTAAAGATCGATTAAGGGGCAAGGTACGCGCCGCAATAACCGCACCGATCGTCATGCCAATGGCGAAGACGCCCAAAAGCAAACTGGCTGAACTGACGTTCATGTCTAAATGCACGCTGGCCCACTTTAAAATAATAAATTGCAAAGCCGCTCCGACACCCCAAGCAATCGTCGTCGCCGCTAAAGTAATTTGCCCCAAACGGTCTTGCCATAAAATTTTGCAACATTGCGCAAAATCTTGTACCAAACGCAAGGATGAATGCGCTTGCTTGCCATAACGCGCACCCGTATCCGGAATCAGTAAATTAATCACAGCAGCGACACCGTAAATCAAAATTAGAATACAAATCGCCACGATTAAACCTATCGGCATGGTTTGCAAAATCCGCGGCCCCATAAAGTATTCGGTGAAATGACTACTGGTCAAAAAACTGCCTAACATCACGCCCAAAATAATCGACGCAACGGTTAAACCTTCGACCCAACCATTGGCAATCACCAATTTTTTCGCTTCGACAATTTCGGTCAAGATGCCATATTTTGCAGGCGAATAAGCTGCGGCGCCCAATCCCACCAAGGCATAGGCGAATAAAGGGTGAATTCCCGTAAATAGTAAGGCGCAACCACAGACCTTTAACACATTGGTGTAAAACATCACCCGCCCTTTGGGATAAGCGTCGGCAAAGGCGCCGACAAAAGGTGCGAGCAGAACATAGGACAGCACAAAGAACAACTTTAAAAGCGGTGAAATCCAATCGGGAGCCGCTAAAATCGTCAAGTAGTAAATACATACCAACAGCAAAGCGTTATCTGCCAAAGAAGAAAAAAACTGCGCTCCCATTACTGAATAAAAACCTTTACCCATTATTTCGTCTCGTTATGTGTGACGCATCGCCACGATAGAAGTCGGATTCATTCCGACCATTTTTAGCGTTCAACTTGTACGCGATACTTCAAAACTACTGAACTTTCCGCTGGAATTGAAATTTTCCAACGCAATGCACGATTGCCGATTTTTTCGCTTTTATGGCTTTCTTTAAGCACGCTCCAAACCCCTGAAATCGGTTCATTGACCAGCACTTCTTGTGCTTCATTTTTACCGTTTTTCAAGATCATTTCGTATTCACTTTGATAAATAAACTGATTTTTTTTATTTGACGCCGTTTGGCTAAAGTCGGTTTGCACTTTATCGGCAGTCACATCAAACGATTGACCCAAATGTAAATTTACGACTTCATTCACAGCAGTATGGTCAATTTGATCTTCTCCGATAAATTGAAGATTTTGACCTTGATCTTTTTTATAAACTCGCATTACGCCTTTGGGTAAAGCAAGGCCCAAGCTAGCGGTTTTTTTATTATCAAAACTCAAGATGATGGATGCCTTTTGTTTACGCGCGATGCGATTGGCGGCTTGAGTGTATTGATAGTCAGAACCTTCAAACACCAGTTCTTTTTTCACGGGCACTTTGCTTGCGCTCATCAGCGCCACTTGTTTAGTTTGATTATTGGCAACAGAAGTCAAACGCGGCAAGGTGTACAGGTGATAGTCCGACAAACTTTCGCTAGTCACCTCTACAGAACGCTCTTGCGCCACGCGCGCCATCATCAACACTTGCGGTTGACGCGTCATGACTTGATTAACGTCACCAGCAACTAATTGCAAACGTGCGTTGCGGTAAGCGACACCGCTTAAG
>JAVKMA010000297.1:0-6176 GCA_031538685.1 Burkholderiaceae bacterium
ATATTTTTTTATTAAATTTATTGTGATTCTGTACGAATATCCTTTTAACGAGCGTGTGCGCACCTTGTTGCGTCTTGAAGATTTGCATCAAAAACTGCATTTCTTTTTACAGCGCACCCAAGCCTACGATCATCAAATCGCTTTGGAATTAATTTTTGAATTGACTGAAGTGTTGTCACGCAGCGATTTGAAATCAGAAATTTTGCAAGAACTCACGCGTCAAAAATTAGCACTACAAGCTTCATTCGCCAATCCCCATCAGCAAAGTCGTGACCTGAATGCATTAGCCGAACAAATCGAGTCGGTACGCACCGCCTTGGTTGGGGCAAAAGGAAAAACGGGACAGCATTTATTACAAATCGAGTGGTTAAGCACTATCCGTAATCGCCTCGTGATTCCTGGCGGCGCCAGCGAATTTGATTTACCCTCTTATCACGCATGGCAACAAAAACCGCACGAAGAACGTTTACGCGATTTGTCTTTGTGGATCAGTCCGTTTATCCCATTTTTTGACGCCATGAAATTGGTGTTATCTTTATTGCGCGAGAACGGGCGCGGGTTGGATTTAACCGCTGAGCAAGGTGCTTACGAACGTTTGTTGCGCGACAACACGGCGTATCAAATGCTGCGTTTAGAAGTGGAAGAACATCGCTATATTCCAGAGATCAGTGCTAACAAATACATGTTGCGCATTCGTTTTACAGAACAAGATTCGCAATTCAAGTTGCAGATGGTGCATGACAACGTGCCTTTCCGTTTAATTTTGTGCAATTTCTAACGCGCTCATGACGAGGATTGTTTCTTGCCCAAGCTGTAAAACTGATGTCGTGTGGAGCAGCGAAAATCGCTATCGTCCTTTTTGTGGTCAAGTCTGCCGCGAGCGCGATTTAGGCGCCTGGGCAACAGAGCGCTATGTTGTCGCTACGGCTGCAGATCCAGAATCATTAGAAGAGGCGCGCTTAAAAGATGAACCTTCTGAATAAGGGCTGTAGTTTTGTGGTCGTCTTGCTGTAGTTTTGCGGTCGTCTTGCTGTAGTTTTGCGGTCGTCTTGCTGTAGTTTTAACTACCAACTGACTCAGTTAAGACTCCAATTTTGTTTTTGCTACACTGCCGTACTTCACTAAAGGGAACTTCTATCAATACAGAATGTGCGGATGAAGTGCGAGGCGCACAGCACACAGAAACCGGAACGTACATACAGTACGTGAGGATTTCGCGTACTGCGCAACAAAGCAATTCGCCGCACAAATGAATTGACAGAAGTGCTCTAAAGAATCAATCTGTTTCAATATTATTAAATCCTTTTAACTGAAGGGTATTTGAAGGAAATTCTATGGAAAGTACATCTCACGTCATCACGAATTTGTCGATTTTCGTATTGGCCATTTACGTCGGTTACCACGTTGTTTGGAACGTTACCCCTGCATTACATACGCCGCTCATGGCAGTGACCAACGCGATTTCCGCGATTGTCATCGTTGGTGCCATGTTGGCCGCCGCCTTGACCACTTCAAACGACGCCAAAGTGTTAGGTGTATTGGCCGTGATACTGGCCTCGGTCAATGTCTTTGGTGGATTTTTAGTCACGCGCCGAATGCTGGCGATGTTTAAGAAAAAAGAACGGAGCCGTTTATGAGCCTCAATCTCGTTACCCTGCTTTATTTGATCGCTGCGGTCTGTTTTATCCAAGCACTCAAAGGACTGTCGCACCCCACGACTTCAATTAAAGGCAATCAATTCGGCATGGCCGGCATGTTGATTGCGGTCGTGACGACTGTCGCCCTAATCATAAAAATCTCAAGTGATACGCCTATCGGCTTGTCGTGGGTATTATTAGGGCTGCTCATTGGCGGCGGCATCGGAGCCATCATGGCCAATCGGGTTGAGATGACCAAAATGCCCGAACTGGTGGCCTTCATGCACAGCATGATTGGTCTGGCCGCCGTGTTTATCGCCGCTGCGGCTGCGATTGAGCCCTCAGCATTTGGCATCGTCGCCAGTGGTATCGATATTCCTATGGGGAATCGCCTTGAACTGGCTTTGGGGGCGGCAATTGGGGCGATTACTTTTTCGGGTTCGGTAATCGCTTTTGGCAAGCTTTCGGGCACATACAAATTCCGATTGTTTCAAGGCACTCCGGTTCAATTTCAAGGTCAACACATCGTCAATTTAATACTGGGTATCGTCTTAATTGGTGCTATCGGCCTCTACACGGTCAGTCAATCAGGCAATAGTTTTTTGCTCTTGCTCGCACTGGCTTTCCTCGTCGGCGTACTCATCATCATCCCCATTGGTGGCGCAGATATGCCCGTGGTCGTGTCGATGTTAAACAGTTATTCAGGTTGGGCGGCAGCGGGAATTGGATTTTCGCTCAATAATCAAATGTTAATTATTGCGGGGGCTTTAGTAGGTTCTTCGGGGGCGATCTTGTCCTACATCATGTGTAAAGCGATGAATCGTTCGTTCTTTAATGTAATTTTGGGCGGATTTGGTAATGACAGTAGCAGTGCTACTGTGGGCACCCAAGTGGCGCGCAGCGTCAAAACTGGTAGCGCCGACGATGCCGCATTTTTACTGACCAACGCTGAAAAAGTCATCATTGTTCCAGGCTATGGTTTGGCAGTTGCCCGCGCGCAACACGCCTTAAAAGAGCTCGTTGAAAAGCTCATCGCGCGTGGCGTAATCGTGAAATACGCGATTCACCCGGTCGCCGGTCGGATGCCTGGTCACATGAACGTATTGCTTGCAGAAGCCGAAGTTCCCTACGATCAAGTATTTGAAATGGATGATATCAATAGCGAGTTTGGTGAAGCCGATGTTGCCGTCATTTTGGGCGCCAATGACGTGGTGAATCCGGCGGCGAAAAATGATCCCAAATCGCCGATTGCCGGTATGCCGATTTTAGAAGCCTATAAAGCCAAAAGCATCATCGTCAATAAACGTTCGATGGCGGCGGGTTACGCCGGACTTGATAACGAATTGTTTTATCTGGACAAAACCATGATGGTGTTTGGCGACGCAAAAAAAATCATTGAAGAATTAAGTAAAGCAGTTGAAGAATAAAGTGGGTGGGGAGTCCCATTCCAAAATTAAAGCGTGTCAGAGTGTTCTCTTATATATTTTTCTATGCATAATTACAGAGTTTTACTTTGGCATGTTTTTAAATTACGCTATTCTGCGTAAGTAGTATCCATGCTCCCTCCCAGGAGCGTTTGATTATGTTTAATGAGGAGATATTGATGAAAAAAATTTTTTTGTTAACGGCTTTACTTTGTAGCGCAGTTGCTCAAGCGGCGACTACGCTGGAAAGCGTACAACAACGTGGTGTATTGAACTGTGGCGCCAGCGCAGGATTACCTGGTTTTTCACAAGCTGATAACAACGGTGCGTGGTCAGGTATCGACGTTGATTTGTGCCGTGGTATTGCAGCAGCCATATTCAATGATGCGAGTAAAGTGAAATTTTTCCCACTCAACGCGAAAACTCGTTTTAGCGCCTTGCAATCATCTGAAATTGATCTGTTATCGCGTAACACCACGTGGACTGTGGGCCGCGATTCAGCATTAAGTTTAGATTTCGGTGGTGTCACTTATTACGACGGTCAAGGTTTTATCGTTAGAAAGAAATCAAAAGTCACGTCTGCGAAAAAATTAGCCGGTGCCGCGATTTGTACTGAAACAGGTACAACGACTGAACAAAACTTGGCTGATTATTTCCGTGCGAACCAACTCAAATACAAAGTAGTGACTTTTGACAAAAACGACGAGGCTTTAGCGGCTTACGAAGCAGGTCGTTGCGACTCTTACACGACCGATCGTTCAGGTCTCGCTGGCTTACGCACTAAACTGAAAAATCCTGATGATCATATCGTGTTACCCGAAGTGATTTCTAAAGAACCTTTAGCTGCTGCGGTGCGTCATGGCGATAACCAATGGGGCGATATCGTTCGTTGGACTTTATGGACGATGTTAACGGCTGAGGAATTGGGCTTAAACGCGGCCAATATTGACGCAGCGAAAAGCAGCACCAATCCTGAAGTTCGTCGCTTTGTCGGTGCTGAAGGTGAGCTGGGCAAAGGTTTAGGCTTGCCTGCTGATTTTGCAGTTCGTATTATTAAAGCCGTCGGCAACTACGGTGAATCTTACGAACGTAACCTCGGTGAAAAAACACCTTTGAAATTGGCACGTGGTCTGAACAATCTGTGGAACAAAGGTGGTTTGCAATACGCGCCACCAATGCGTTAATTGTCACAAAACCTCCTTTTGATGTTCTAAAAGGAGGTTTTTAGTATCTGTTTTTCGCACCTATTTAAGACATAAAAAAATCAGTTGCACAATATCAGTTGCAAAATATGTCGGAATTTTTCCGACATATTCTTAATGCAATACATGGAGCACCTTAATAAAAGTATTCTGGATCAAAGAGTCATTCCTCGTATCACTTCGCGACCAGTGCACACATATACACATAACCACTGGCGATATAAAAAATAAAGGAGCGTTTATGAATTTATGGTCTAACCCCAAAATAAGAACTGTGGTATATCAAGTCGCCACCGTCATCTTGTTATTGTGGCTGGCATACGCGGCGGTGATCAATACGCAATCGAATCTCGCCGCACGCGGGATCGATTTAGGGATCAGTTTTTTGTACTCGACCGCCGGCTTTGATATCAGCCAAACCTTATTGAGCTATAACGAATCGTCAACCTACTTGGACGCTTTCTTTATTGGCTTAGCCAACACTCTAGTCGTCTCTTTCATCGGAATTGTTTTTGCCACCCTACTGGGTTTTACGATCGGTATTATGCGATTGTCAAAAAACTGGCTATTGGCAAAAGTCGCGACGGTTTATGTCGAAACCTTTCGTAATATTCCCTTGTTATTGCAAATCATTTTTTGGTACGAGGTTGTTTTAAAACCTTTACCTGACCCCAAAGAAATGTTTCAAGAAGGACAAAAAGTTCTGTTCAGCTTGAACAATCGCGGACTTTATCTACCGCATTTGGAATGGGATTCTGCTTCGCTTTGGTTCTTCATTACCCTGATCGCAGGGGTGATCGCGACAGTCTTAATACATTTCCGACTCAAAACCTTGCAAAAAAATACCGGACAAATTCGCACACTATGGCCTTATGCCATGGGATTGATGATAGGCTTACCGATCATGGTATTTTTAGCCTTAGGCTCTCCCCTTACTTTACACCCCAGCCAAATGGGGGCCTTTGAACTGGGAGGCGGCAGCATCATCATCCCCGAATTTATGGCTTTGCTGATCGCCTTGAGTATTTACACCGCAGCATTTATTGCAGAGAACGTGCGCTCCGGTTTAAATGCGGTCTCCAAAGGTCAAACTGAAGCTTCGGCGTCCTTAGGAATGCCCAATAATGTGAGTTTGCGCTTGGTGGTGATTCCGCAAGCTTTGCGCGTGATCATTCCTCCTTTGACTAATCAATATTTAAATCTGATTAAAAACTCGAGCTTGGCGGCCGCGATTGCTTATCCGGACTTAGTCGCGGTATTTGCCGGAACCGCTTTGAATCAATCGGGGCGCGTACTTGAAATCATGTCAATCACCTTAGCGGTGTATTTACTGATCAGCCTAATCACTTCGTTATTTATGAATTGGTTTAATCAACGCGTTGCTTTAGTGTCGCGTTAATGTTGCGTTAATGTCACGTTAAACCCATTCTTTTATCAGGAGACTTTATGTTTGCT
Source organism: Burkholderiaceae bacterium (assembly GCA_031538685.1). Taxonomy (GTDB): domain Bacteria; phylum Pseudomonadota; class Gammaproteobacteria; order Burkholderiales; family Burkholderiaceae; genus JAVKLU01. The sequence goes on from JAVKMA010000297.1 coordinate 5,719, forward strand.
CGAACTCAACAGAGTCCTGTTTTACCGCCGCCTTCCAGCACGATTGGATTACAAGCATGGTTGCGGCAAAATTTATTTTATTCCATCACTAGCAGCATCGCGACGCTGATCATTTTTGCTTTTGTCTTGTTTGTCATCAATGGCGTGGTGTCGTGGGGAGTGATCAATGCCGTTTTCGTCGGCGATCGCGATGCCTGCCAAGCCAGCTTAGATGGTGCGTGCTGGACCTTTATCACGCATAACTTTAATTTGTTTGTCTATGGTTTTTTTGATGTGTCTGAACGCTGGCGAGTTGATATCGCCCTCGCGCTATTTTTTATCGGCATATTTTGGTTAGTTCTGCCGCGTACGCCGATGAAAAAATGGATCGCTGGGTTTATGTTATTTATTTACCCAGTCATCGCGGTATGGTTACTCAAAGGCGGCATGGGCTTAGTTCCGGTGTCAGTACGCTCATG
>JAVKMA010000298.1:0-3286 GCA_031538685.1 Burkholderiaceae bacterium
GACGATTCCAGTAAAACGTCTGGGGACGCCTGATGAAATCGCATCGATTATTTCCTGGGTGGCCTCTGATGAAGCGGGTTTCGCCACTGGAGCAGACTTTTCACTCAACGGTGGTTTGCACATGGGTTAAGTCGAAAATTGATCGCGATAAACAAGCGATTAAGAGAGCGCAAAGTGATTTTGTTAAGTGATTGTGTTTAGGGCACTTCTATCAATTCATTTTTGCGGCGAATTGCTTTGTTGCGCAGTACGCGAAATCCTCACGTACTGTATGTACACTCCGGTTTCTGAGTGCTGTGCCTCGCACTCCATCCGCACATTCTGTATTTATGGAAGTGCCTTTAAGTAATTTTGTTATTGGGCGAAGCGAGTTGACTTCGCCCATTTTTATTGAATGTATTTGTGGAGCATGGCTTTTGTGATGACAACTTATTCTTTGCCGGATCAACAGGGTTACTTTGGACAATTTGGCGGTAGCTTTATTGCCGAAACTTTATCCGAAGCCGTGCGAGAGTTGCGTGAAGCTTACCAAAAATACAAAAATGATCCTCAATTTTTACGTGAATTTGAAGAAGATTTAAAACGCTTTGTCGGTCGTCCTAACCCGATTTATGCGTGCACACGTTTGAGCGCGCATGTAGGCGGGGCGCAGATTTACTTCAAACGTGAAGATTTAAACCATACCGGCGCGCATAAAGTCAATAACGCCTTGGGACAGGCTTTGCTGGCGCGTCGACTCGGTAAAACGCGCATCATTGCAGAAACCGGTGCAGGACAACACGGCGTTGCAACGGCAACCGTATGCGCGCGTTTTGGATTATCCTGTGTGGTGTACATGGGTGAAGATGACATTAAACGTCAAACCCCCAATGTCGAACGGATGACTTTGTTAGGTGCTAAAGTGGTGAGTGTGAGTTCTGGATCGCGCACCCTAAAAGATGCGCTCAACGAAGCGATGCGCGATTGGGTAACTAATATTGAAAACACGTTTTATATTATTGGTACCGTTGCAGGCCCGCATCCTTATCCGATGATGGTGCGTGATTTTCAATCAGTGATTGGACGAGAGTGTTTAACGCAATTCCCTGAACTGACGGGTGGACAACCCGACGCGATTATTGCCTGCATCGGCGGCGGTTCTAATGCAATGGGAATTTTTTATCCTTATTTAGAGCAGCCCTGCAAATTGATTGGGGTTGAAGCCGGTGGTTATGGCGTTGAGCTCGGGCAAAACGCTGCGTCCTTGACCTATGGCCACTCGGGTGTTTTGCACGGTAATCGGATGTATTTATTGCAAGACTCAGATGGAAATGTCGTTGATACCCATTCGATCTCGGCCGGATTGGATTACCCAGGCGTTGGGCCTGAACATTCATACTTAAAAGAATCTGGACGAGTTGAGTACGCGACAGTGACCGATAATGAAGCGCTGGCGGCGTTTCATTTGTGTTGCCGACAAGAAGGGATTATTCCCGCATTGGAATCCGCCCACGCGGTGGCTTACGCACTGAAATACGCCGCGACACGTCCAAAGCATGAAAAAATTCTGGTGAATTTATCGGGACGAGGAGACAAAGATTTGGCGACAGTTTTAGCTCATCAATAATTTGAACACACTACTAATCAGATGCGGACGTCGATGCGCTAGCGATTGAGATTGATTAGATTTTTTATTTCAGGGGAACTTATGAAATATCGTGCACGAGGATTTACTTTGATCGAAATTTTGATTGTGTTAGCGATTGTGGCGATTTTGATAGGTTTGGCGGTGCCACAATTACAGGACTATTTAGTTCGGACCCGAGTGACGGAGGGCATCACTTTGGCGAGTGCGGCAAAAACCGCTGTTCTTGAGACTTTTACGATTAACGGCAAGGTGCCCAAAACGAATGCAGATGCAGGTTACGCTGGATTAGTGAATTATCGCGGCGACAATTTAAGCAGTATTGAGGTAATTGATGATGGGGTGATCCAGATTACCTACAAATTTGCGGCAGTTGAGCAAAAAACATTGATTTTGACGCCCAGTATTAACAATGCCGCGTTGACGGCAGGGGCCACAGGTGTGATTGAATGGATTTGTAAATCAGCCGGTTCAACCAGTACACGATTTGGTGCAAAAGGAACAATGGAAGGGCGTTATGCGCCTTCGGTATGTAATGTTTAACTTTTTATGAAACTTCACCAATTACGTTTTGTTCGAGAGATCGTTCGACAAAAATTTAATTTAACTGCGGCGGCACAAAGTTTACATACTTCACAGCCAGGAGTGTCGCGAGCCGTGATTGAGTTGGAAGAAGAATTAGGTGTCGAAATTTTTCAACGTCATGGCAAACGCATTAGAGGTTTAAGCCCTGCTGGTGAATACGCATATTTAGCGATTGAACGCGCAGCGAACGAGATTGAAAATTTAAAGAGAATTGGGCGAGAATTCTCGGCACAAGACGAAGGCACTTTTGTGATCGCAACGACGCATACGCAAGCGCGTTATGTCTTGCCGCGCGTAGTACGTGATTTCAGCAAACGATTTGTGAAAGTAAAGTTAAAGATTTTGGAGGGTAATCCTCATCAGGTGGCGCAGTTATTGCAAGAAGGAGTCGCCGATGTGGGCATTGCGACTGAAGTGATTGGTGCGATTCCAAACTTGGTGTCATTACCTTGTTATCAATGGCAACATTGCGCGATCATGGCCTTGGATCACCCCCTTGCTAGCGTACCGCAATTGGCGTTAGAGGATTTGATTCAACATCGTTTGATTACCTACGAACACATGTTTGCAGGGCGTAGCGCAATTGATAAAGCGTTTGCACAAAGAAATTTAACACCGGATATTTTGTTAGAGGCGATTGATGCTGATGTCATCAAAGAATATGTCGAATTGGGTTTGGGTGTGGGCATTATTGCGGGTGTCGCTTTTGACTCTAAACGCGACAAGAACTTAGCAATGAGGCCCGTCGGACATTTGTTTGGTACGCATAATGCACGGATTGGTGTCAAAAGAGGCAGTTATTTACGTGCGTTTGTTTATGACTTTTTTGAGTTATTGTCGCCACAAATGACACGTGACTTGGTGGAGAAAATGTTGTCGGGAAAGTTTGATGTCAGCAGCACTAATGACATGTAATAAACACATTTGAAGCGTAATTTTTTAATCCATATTGGTAATGAAAAACGGTGACCATTTAACCTTGCACTATCGTTTGGCGACGGCTGAAGGACGTGATATTGTCAATACGTTTAGCGCGGCACCGGCGACTTTTACTTTGGGTGAAGGACATTTGGCTGA
>JAVKMA010000299.1:0-3705 GCA_031538685.1 Burkholderiaceae bacterium
GAAATTAAAAATCATGAATATCGTGTTGGTTTAACTCCCGCCAGTGTGCGCGAATTGTGTCAAAACGGTCATCAAGTCTTGGTTCAAACCGAAGCGGGTAGGGCGATTGGCTTATCCGATGAGGAGTATCGTCAATCTGGCGCAAGCATCGTTTCGGACGCAAAAACAATTTTTGCTGACGCTGACCTGATCGTCAAAGTCAAAGAACCACAAGCGCTTGAATGCGCGATGTTGCGTCCTGGTCAAATTTTGTATACCTATTTGCATTTGGCACCAGACCCTGAACAAACCAAAGCGTTGATCAAATCTGGCGCAATTTGTATTGCGTATGAAACGATTACTGGCACTAATGGCGGCCTGCCTTTATTGGCGCCGATGAGTGAAGTCGCCGGTCGCATGTCGATTCAAGCTGCCGCTGCGCATTTAGAAAAATCCAAAGGTGGCATGGGCGTATTGTTAGGCGGCGTACCGGGGACGCCACCTGCGCATGTCGTGATTTTGGGCGCAGGAGTGGTTGGTACCAACGCACTGCAAATGGCAGTGGGTATGGGTGCACGCACAACGGTAATTGATAAAAATGTGGATCGTTTACGTCAACTCGATTTGATTTTTGGCAATCGGATTACCACGTCTTACTCAACTAACGCCAGTATTGAAGCCGCGGTCATTGACGCCGATGTTGTGATTGGCGGGGTATTGATTCCTGGCGCTGCCGCACCTAAATTGGTGACACGTGCGTTGATCGGTAAAATGAAAAAAGGCGCGGTGGTCGTGGATGTGGCGATTGATCAAGGCGGTTGTTTTGAAACCTCAAAAGCAACCACGCATGCCGAGCCAACTTATGTCGTGGATGGTGTCGTTCATTATTGCGTCGCCAATATGCCCGGTGCGGTCGCGCGAACCTCGACTTTCGCACTCAATAACGCCACCATTAAACACGCTTTGGCCCTAGCAAACAAAGGTTGGAAAAACGCTTTGCGCGATGATGTTCATTTGCAAAACGGCTTGAATATCTGCGAAGGCAAAGTGACCTACGAAGCAGTAGCGCGCGATTTAGCTTACACCTTTACCCCAGCGATCAGTTTATTGACGTGAACAATTTTTTGTCTGAGTGCGCGGCGGCAGTTGGCGCTGCGCACGTCCTTACCACAGAAATCGCGTCTTATTTAACCGACTGGCGTGGCCGCGGTGGTAATACCGCTGACGCCGTTATTCGCCCTGCTAACACGGTACAAGTCGCGGCAATTCTGGCGCTATGCAGTCAGCACCACATTGCAGTCGTCCCACAGGGCGGCAATACTGGTCTGGTCATGGGCAGTGCCCCCAGACCTGAACACACGTCATCGCACACTTCATCACGAACTTCATCACGCATAAACGGCGCGATTATTTTGTCATTGACTCGAATGAATCGCATTGATTCGATTGACATCATCAATAACAGCATGGTGGTCGAAGCGGGCGTGGTGTTACAAAAAATCCACGAAACTCTAGAACCACTGAATCGCGTTTTTCCTTTAAGTCTGGCGGCGCAAGCTTCGTGCACGATCGGCGGTAATTTAGCCACTAACGCGGGCGGTGTTCATGTCGTGCGTTACGGCATGGCGCGTCAACTGTGTTTAGGCATTGAGGCCGTCACCGCGCAAGGTGAGATTTTGAACAGTCTGTCGGCAGTGCATAAAAACAATTCAGGATATGACTGGCGTGATTTACTAATTGGCTCTGAAGGTACGCTCGCGGTCATTACGCGCGCGACTTTAAAACTTTTTCCTGCACCACGCGCATCCGCCAGCGCCTGGATTTTTTGCGGCTCGATGCGCGATGCGGTGACACTTTTTACCGCCGCGCAAAATGAATTGGGCAATTTTGTTTGTGCGTTTGAAGTCATGATGATGGCCTGTGTGAAATTGGTTCGTCACTATTTTCCCAACAGCTCCCACGAATTGTCGACCGACGACGCACCCATGGCAATATTGTTGGACCTTGAACACAATGATGATCCTGATTATTTGGAACAGGTTTTGCTCGAATTTTTAGCGCGTCATGCCAAAGCGGGAATTGTGAGCAATGCCTTATTGGCGCAATCAGACAGCCAACGCCGTAGTTATTGGCAAGTTCGCGAGTTGATCCCACAAGCCGAAGCACGCGCTTTCAAAGCAGTCAAGCACGATATTGCTTTGCCCATTTCTGCATTGACTGATTTTGTCGCGCACGCCGAACAGCTACTGTCACAAAGCTTCCCCGGCTGCACGCCCTATTATTTTGGCCACTGTGGCGATGGTAATTTGCATTACAACGTCATGCTCGCCCCAGCTTATGCCACTGATTTTGATCACAGTGAACTGGCGATTAACCGCCTGATTTATGACTTGGTCAGTCAATATGGCGGTAGCTTTTCAGCTGAACATGGGATTGGGCGTTTACGCGTGAACCATTTAAAACACTACCGTAGTGCAACAGAAATCAATCTATTTCACACTTTGAAAAAAGCCTTTGATCCACAAAATATTCTCAATCCCGACGTCATTGTTTCTCTGTAAATCAATTATGAATAGCATATAATTGCGCCGTGGTGAGTATTGGTGCCCTGCACGGCCTGTCCTTAAAGCGAACCACGAAACGCAGCGGGTGCAGACGCTGCGTTTATTTTTTGGTAATTAGGGCGAAACGCAACCAAATTACCTAGATTTTTACGCCTCCTACGCCACCTACACTGCCTACTTCGCAGGTATTGCCAACCAAGGAAAGCGCGTGATATGGGCGTTTTCAAATGTGCGAATTTTTTCGGCGTGGCGCAAACTCAAACCGATTTCATCAAAACCATTCACCAAACAGTATTTACGAAAATCGGTGATGTCAAACGGATAGGACGCCTCACCATTGATCACGCGTTGCGCTACCAAATCAATCGTCATTTGATGATTGATTTTGGCTTTCACCTCATCCATCATCGCGTTGACCACCTGTTCATCCAAAACAATCGGCAATAAACCATTTTTATAACAGTTGTTAAAAAAAATATCGGCAAACGATGGCGCAATGAGTGCGCGAAAACCGTATTGTTGCAAGGCCCATGGCGCGTGTTCGCGTGAGGAACCGCAACCAAAATTTTTGCCACTTAATAAAATACTCGCGCCTTGATAACGCGCGTGATTCAAGACAAAATCCGGATTAATTTTACGCAGACGAGAGTCCATTCCGGGTTCACCGTGATCGACATAACGCCATTCATCAAACAAGTTTTCACCAAACCCGGTGCGCTTAATCGACTTTAAAAATTGCTTAGGAATAATCGCGTCGGTATCGACATTGATCCGTTCCAGCGGGACAACCACGCCAGTATGTTGAGTAAAAGCATCCATAAAAATCTTCCTCATCTTCCTAATCATTCAATTCATCATCGGCCATCAAGCATCAGGCATCAGGCACCAGGCACCAGACACCAGACATCATAGGCCATTGCTACAAGCGCGACACATCGACAAAGTGTCCATAAACACCAGCGGCGGCGGCCATCGCCGGCGAAACCAAATGTGTCAAGCCGCCCTGCCCTTGCCGACCTTCAAAATTACGATTGGAGGTTGAGGCACAACGCTCTCCTGGTTCCAAACGATCGGCATTCATCGCCAAACACATTGAGCATCCTGGTTCGCGCCATTCAAATCCAGCCGCAATAAAAATTTTATCCAGACCTTCGGCTTCGGC
>JAVKMA010000300.1:0-2304 GCA_031538685.1 Burkholderiaceae bacterium
GTACATACAGTACGTGAGGATTTCGCGTACTGCGCAACAAAGCAATTCGCCGCAAAAATGAATTGATAGAAGTGTCCTAATCTGATTTATTTTTTTATTTAACGACAACTACCTTTCATGAAACCCATTTATCTCATCGACGGTGCGCGCTCCCCTTTCTTAAAAGCCCGTGGTGCGCCTGGGCCTTTTTCCGCCAGCGATTTAGCGGTACAAACCGGTCGTGCGCTTTTACTGCGCCAGCCTTTTGCGCCCACTGATCTGTCCGAGGTCATCGTTGGTTGCGCAGTCCCCTCGCCAGATGAAACCAATATCGGGCGCGTCATTTCCCTGCGCTTGGGTTGCGGCAACGGGGTCATTGCCCACACAGTCATGCGCAATTGCGCCAGTGGAATGCAGGCAATAGACACCGCCATGGCGAATATTGAAACCGGTCGCAGTGAATTGGTACTGGCCGGAGGCGTGGACGCACTCTCGCGCGCACCCTTACTTTTTTCAGATGGCTTTGTGCGTTGGCTATCACGCTGGTATGCCGCCAAATCACTGCCCGCCAAATTGCGTTTGTTGGCACAGATTCAATTAAAAGACTTGGCCCCTGTCATTGGCCTATTAAAAGGTCTGACCGATCCTGTCGTCGGTCTGTCCATGGGTCAAACCGCAGAAAACTTGGCCTACCGTTTTGGTATTACTCGTGTCGAAATGGATGCCTTCGCACAAACCAGTCACCAAGCTGCGGCGGCTTATACCAAGACCTCGCCAGACGCACAAATTATTCCCTTGTTTGATTCAAAAGGAAAAGTCTACGCCAGCGACGACGGTGTACGTGCTGATGTATCACTCGAAAAACTGGCTACCCTCAAGGCCGTATTTGACCGCCCGCACGGTCAGATCACTGCGGGCAATAGCTCACAAGTCAGTGATGGCGCCGCCTTTGTCATCCTGGCGAGCGAAACCGCACTCTCCCGTTATGACCTCACACCGATCGCAAAAATTAACGATGTGCAATGGGCCGGCCTGGCGCCCGAACACATGGGTTTGGGGCCCGTGTATGCCGCATCCAAAATTTTGACGCGTCAGGCTTTACATCTGAACGATCTCGCAGGCTGGGAAATCAACGAAGCTTTTGCGGCACAAGTCTTGGCCTGCCAAGCCGCCTGGTGTGATGAGGATTTTTGTCGCAAGGAATTGGACTTACCTAACGCATTGGGGGCGATCAACCCCCTCAAGTTAAATCCTCATGGCGGCGCGATTGCTCTTGGACATCCGGTCGGTGCATCGGGTGCGCGCATCGTGCTAAAGCTCTGCGCCAGCCTGAAATCAGGGGAACGTGGCATGGCAGCTATTTGCATCGGCGGCGGCCAAGGCGGCGCCATGTTGATCGAAAAACTCTAGTCAATACGGCTTCAAACAATACGGCACTAAACAATACGGCGCCAAAAAAATACGGTACCAAACCACTCTCTCAATCCTAAAACCTATGTCCTTCTCTTTCCCCACTCTCACCCACTGGCACACCCACATCGATGCCGATGCTATCTTGCACCTTACCCTAGATACCGCGAACAGCTCGACCAATATTCTGCGTTTTGCCGTGCGTGAGGAGTTGCGTACTCTTTTGACGATATTAGAAAAAACACCCCCTAAAAATTTATGCGGAATCATGTTTGTGTCGGCAAAAAAAACCGGTTTCATTGCCGGCGCAGACATTGGAGAATTTAACCAATTTAACACCGCGAACAAGGTGCAAGGCTTGGTGCAAGAAGGTTGGGATTTAATGAACCGTATCGCGCGCCTGCCCCTACCTACTCTAGCTTTGATCGACGGCCATTGCTTGGGCGGTGGACTGGAATTAGCCCTGGCTTGTCGTTATCGTGTGGTGACTGAAAACGCAAAAATGGGTCTACCTGAAGTTCTCATTGGCATTGTTCCTGGCTGGGGTGGAATGTCACGCCTGCCTCTTTTAATAGGCGCGCCCGCCGCACTACAAATGATGTTGACCGGTAAAGCACTGGATGGCAAACGCGCATGGCGCGCGGGTTTGGCAGATGCTTGTGTGCCCCTGCGTGTGGCCAAAATCACTGCGCGTGCACTAATCTTGAAAAATGAAAAAGCAGGTTTACGCCGTGCCAAGATTGCCCTACCCACGCGGATCATCAACACCCTTTCCAATAGTGTCTTAAAGCCCTGGGTGGCGCGTCAGGCGCGCCTCAATACCGCCAAAAAAGTCTCGCCGCAGCACTACCCTGCGCCCTTTACCCTAATTGACATCTGGGCCAAACATGGCGGTGATGCAACCCATTGCCCAGA
>JAVKMA010000301.1:0-6252 GCA_031538685.1 Burkholderiaceae bacterium
TCTAAGGGGAAATCGGTGTCAGGGCTGTTCGCACTCTCTACCCAAGATTGCAGCGCCATCATTATGCAAACTCCTTATTGTGCATCCATGCCGCGTGCTTGGGTGCGCGTTTGGTTTTGCTCCACTCCTCCAGCATATCCCACTTGACTTCATCGAGCTTGGCGTACATCTCTGGCGTGCCCACGTCGCAGGCTAATTCCAAGCGATGTCCATTGGGGTCAAAAAAGTAGATGGAGTGGAAAATACCGTGATCGGTCACGCCCAGCACATCAACGCCTTCGGCCTCTAGATGCGCTTTAAATTCGAGCAGTTCGGCGCGGTCTTTCAGCTTAAAAGCAATGTGCTGCACCCAGGAAGGCGTATTAGGATCGCGCCCCATTTCTGACTGTGTGGGTAGCTCAAAAAACGCCAAAACATTGCCCATGCCTGCGTCTAAAAACACATGCATATAAGGGTCTGGCGCCTTGGTCGAGGGCACATGGTCTTCGGCAATGGCCAGCACAAAGTCCATATGCAGCATCTTTTGGTACCACAACACGGTTTCCTTGGCGTCTTTGCAACGGTAGGCCACGTGGTGTATTTTTTCGATTTTCATTGTTTTACCTCCAGTACGCCGCGGCGTATTTGATCCCGCTCTAGCGATTCAAACAAGGCCTTGAAATTGCCCTCGCCAAAACCCTCATCGCCTTTGCGCTGTATGAACTCAAAGAACACGGGCCCAAGCACGGTTTGCGAGAAAATTTGCAAAAGCAGTCTAGGCTTACCTCCCTCAGTCGTGCCGTCCAGCAAGATGCCGCGCGATTGCAAACCTGCCACATCTTCATCATGCCCTGGCAGGCGCTCAGCCAGCATCTCGTAGTAAGTCGGTTTGGGTGCAGTCATAAGGGGGATGCCCGCATTACGCAGTTTGTCCACCGTGGCTGGCAAGTCATCACACAGCATGGCGATGTGCTGAATACCCTCGCCATTAAAGGCCATCAGAAACTCCTCAATTTGCCCCGTGGTCTTGGAGGCCTCTTCGTTCAAGGGGATGCGTATCTTACCGTCGGGCGCGGTCATGGCGCGGCTGGTCAAACCTGTGTATTCGCCCTTGATGTCAAAGAAACGAGTTTCTTTGAAATTAAAAAAGCGCTCGTAATAACTCGCCCAATAAGCCATGCGGCCACGGTAAGCATTGTGAGTGAGGTGGTCAACTATTTTCAGGCCATGCCCAACAGGGTGCTTGTCCACGCCATCCACCCACTCAAAGTCAATGTCGTAAATGCTCTTGCCCTCTTCAAACCTATCAATCAAATACAGGGGCGCACCGCCAATGCCCTTAATGGCGGGCAGGCACAGCTCCATCGGCCCAGTCGGTATGTCTAGCGGCTGCGCCCCCAGCTCCAGCGCCCGCGCATAGGCCTTGTGCGCATCACGCACCCGAAAAGCCATGCCCGCAGCAGACGGCCCGTGCTCAGCCGCAAAATAACCCTCCACGCTTTTAGGTTCACGGTTCACAATAAAATTAATCTCACCCTGGCGGTACAGCGACACGTCTTTTGAGCGGTGATTGGCTACACAAGTGAAACCCATGGTCTCAAACAGCGGCTCTAGGGTATTGGGTGTGGGCGAGGCGAATTCAACAAATTCAAAACCGCATAAACCCATGGGGTTGTCAAACAAATCCGTCATTTACATTCTCCAAAAGAAATACATGGATCCCCGCCTGCGCGGGAATAACATAACACGTAACTTTAGAGTTTGTTTGGTGGCGCACAGAGCACACCACGCGTACTTTTAGCGAGGTGTTCGCCGATGGTGAGAGTTTGACGTTTAGACATGATTCTCTCCACTATAACACAGACGCCGCTTTATGGCTATTTCTTTGACTTCATCACGTCTGGTTACGCCTTGCTAGCCAAAATCAGCAAATTAGTGATTTTCGAGCGAACGACGAAAGCGCAAGATACTTGTCTCGTCCGGAATGCGACTGATACCGTTGTCGATACCTCAAGTTCGCAGTAAATCAGCACATCGTGTAGCGCCCCCTTCCATGACGGGCCTGACAAGCCGAACCATTGCTGCATGAAGTGAATGCGTAGCATAATGGAGACGGGAAACGCGGGACGTCCCTTGACCCCACTGGGGATGATGCACCGCATCTCGTCTAGAAAAATTCGCTTTCTTGCCCTCTTCACAGGCAACTCAAAGCCTGTTTGCGATAAGCTGATTTGGTTCATGGTGAATTAACGCTTTCTATGCGTCGTCAGTCCCAGAGGATACCCCAACTTTTGCAGAGTGTCCTGAATAACACTAACCCAGAGAATCGTAATTGAACACTCACGAACCTCTTTCTATTGCACTGAAGCGGGCGCTAATTATTTCTTCGCGGCACTCACCCGTTTTTTCGGTGTCGCAGGTTTAGCTTTGCTGGCAACTTTACTTGTGGTTTTACTGGCGGTTTTACCGGCTGGCTTTGATGCGCTAGCGGTCACTTTGGATGATTTTTCTGACGCAGCGCCTGCGCTTGCACCGACATCATTTTTTGCGGCAGATCCTGCCTTTGCTTTAGTCGCGGCTTTACCCGCTTTTGGCGCTTTGACTTCAAACTCAAAGCTGACTTTACCTTCACCTGTGCGCACCAAAAACGCTTTAAACGCGCGTCGTGTCCGTTGCGACACAAAACCCACCAACAAGTCTGTACGCCCATCCACCAAGAGTTTCGTCATTTGTGCAGGCACGACCTCTTGCTGCAAAATGATTTTGCCCGAGCGAAAATCACATTTACGTTCTGGCGCGACCTGTTGCTCGCAGGCGTAATTCAATCCCAAATCATAGACTTGATGTTGGCATTTAGGACAAGGCCCCACCGCCGTCACCGTGCTTAAATCCACCGGTGTCGCCTCATCGTTTGAGGCGTTACCAAAATCAAATTCCAAATGCAAATTGCCGGTTTCTTTAGCCGGCGTAATAATAATTTTTGCTGCAAACATGCGCCCTAATTTTGAACGGAATCCTTGCAATGGCCCCAACACCCGATCACGTAACAGTGTTTCGACTTCGGGTAGTTCAAAATTTCGCCCCGCAGGATGTTTGCTGATCGAGAACTCGCACGCGGTACAGGCAAAACGACGATAGTTTTCTTTCACGACTTTGCCACACGCAGGACAGGGTGCGGTCAAAGTCACATAGTCGCCGCTAATCGTGTCATTCGTGTGGGTCTTGGCTCGATCGACGACTTTTTGAGTCATCGCACCGATTTCTTGCATAAAAGTCGCGCGACTCATTTTGCCGCGTTCCATTTGGGTGAGTTTGTATTCCCACTCGCCGGTCAGCTCAGGCGCGGTCAGTTCAGGAATGTCCAAGCCACGCAACAAAGTCATCAACTGAAAGGCTTTAGCGGTAGGACACAGCTCGCGCCCTTCGCGTAATAAATACTGCTCGGCCAATAATCCTTCGATGATCGCGGCGCGCGTCGCTGGCGTGCCTAAGCCTTTTTCACTCATCGCGCTGCGCAACTCTTCGTCCTCAATCATTTTTCCAGCGCCTTCCATTGCCGTTAAAAGCGTTGCCTCAGTCAAACGCGCCGGCGGCTTGGTATGCAAAACACGACGCTCGACCTCGATTGTTTTGACGGATTCACCCGCCGTAATGGCCACCATCTGCGCACCATCGTCATCATTTTTATCCTGTCCTTCTTTACCCTGTCCTTCCTTACCCTGTCCTTCCTTACCATAAACCTCTAACCAACCCGGGTTCAATAAAATTTTCCCTTCAGATTTAAAAGTATGGCCGGCGACCTCGGTCATACGCGTAGTCAATAAATATTCGCTGGCCGGATAAAACACCGCCAGAAAACGTCGCACCACAAAGTCATACAACTTTTGTTCGGCTTCTGATAAATTTTTAGGCGCTAAAGTCGTCGGAATAATTGCAAAGTGATCCGTGATTTTTTGATTATCAAAAACTTTTTTGGTCGGCTTAACCCATTTGTTCGCGGTAATCGTTTTCGCTATTTTTTGATAAGGCCCAGATTGCGACAGCATGGTCAAGGTCTCGTTGACCGTGGCCAAATAGTCTTCGGGCAAATGGCGGCTATTGGTTCGTGGATAGGTTAAGACTTTATGGCGCTCGTATAAGGCCTGCGCCAAACCCAGCGTATTTTTCGCCGAAAAACCAAATCGGTTATTCGCTTCACGTTGTAAGGAGGTTAAATCAAATAGTAGCGGCGAACCTTTGGATGAAGGCTTGGTGTCTTCGCGCACCGTGCCGGTTTTGCCCTGACACGCCGTGACGATAGCGTCCACGCGCGCGGCGTCCCAAATTCGCTCGGCCTTTTGTTCGCTGTCTTGTTCGTTCTTACTAAATCCGGGATCAATCCAACGCGCCGGATAACTGCCTTTTTGCGCGCCAAACTGCGCATGGATTTCAAAATATTGGCGCACGACAAAACGACGAATCGCCTCCTCACGAGTCACCACAATCGACAAGGTCGGCGTTTGTACGCGCCCAACCGTCGTTAAAAAGAATCCGCCTTCTTTGGAGTTAAACGCCGTCATGGCGCGCGTACTGTTAATCCCGATCAGCCAATCAGCTTCGCTACGGCAACGTGCGGCATCGGCCAAAAAACTCATGTCTTGATCCGAGCGTAAATGTGCAAAACCATCACGAATCGCTTGCGGCGTCATCGATTGCAACCACAAACGTGAAATCGGTTGCTTAGCGTTGAGGTATTGCACGATGTAACGAAAAATCAACTCGCCTTCACGCCCCGCGTCGCAGGCATTGATGACTTTGATGATGTCCTTACGTTTCATCAGTTTACCCAGTGCTTTTAAACGCGACTCGGTTTTTACCACCGGAGATAAGGCGAACTGTGGCGGGATTACCGGTAAGTGCGCAAAACTCCACTTGCCGCGCTTGACCTCAAAATCTTCAGGCGGAACCAACTCCAACAAATGACCCACGGCGGAGGACACCACATAACTTTCTGACTCAAAATACTCATCATGTTTAACAAAACCGCCCAGCGTCTTGGCAATATCAGATGCGACAGAAGGCTTTTCCGCAATAATCAAAGTTTTCATAAACCCATATTTAGTAATTCCGACTCACCATAAAAAAAGCGCACCCAATCCAAGGGTACGCTTTTTAAAAATATTCCCAGCGCTACACACCCATTCCTAAAGCGTGCGGCAAGGCCAAAGACAAACCTGGCCAATAGGTCACCACAAAAAGAAAGCACAACATGGCCAAGAGCCATGGCCATACGGCAATCGTCAACTCAGTAATCCCCATTTTGGTAATCCCTGAGGCAACATACAGATTTAAGCCCACAGGTGGATGACACATCCCGACTTCCATATTCACCACCATGATGATCCCAAAATGCACGGGATCAATTCCCAGCGCGACCGCGACGGGAAACAAAATTGGCGCCATGATCAACACAATTGACGAGGGCTCCATAAAGTTGCCCGCGACCAATAACAAGATGTTGACAGCCAATAAAAATCCGATCGGGCCAAAACCCATATTAAGCATCCAACTGGCTAAGTGTTGCGGAATGTTTTCATTCGCCAAAATAAATGAGAACAGCACCGCATTGGTGATGATGTACAACAACATCGCACTCATCGCCGCCGAATCAATCAATACTTTTTTGACATCCGACAAACGCAAATCTTTATACACAAACACCGCAATGATAAAGGCGTATACCGCGCTCATCGCTGCCGCTTCAGTGGGCGTGAAAACACCGCTATAAATTCCACCCATCACCACGACGATCAGCAACAAACCCCACAGGGATTGCCGAAATGCACTCCAACGTTCGCCCCAGCTCGCCCGCTTTTCACGAGGATAGTTATGGCGCCAGGCACGCCACCAGGTGACGGCGCCCAACACGCTTGCCAAGGCCAATCCAGGTACCACCCCTGCCATAAACAAAGCGCCAATAGAAGTATTGGTTGCGACTGAATACATCACCATCACAATCGAAGGCGGAATCAAAATCCCTAACGCGCCTGATGTAGTCACCACACCGGCGCCAAACTGTTTGGGAAAGCCGGCTTTGATCATCGCGGGCAACAAAATCGAACCAATCGCCACCACCGTCGCGGGGCTAGAACCTGAAACCGCGGCAAACAGTGCGCAAGCGACGACTCCCGCCAAACCCAAGCCGCCGGGCCAGTGTCCAACGAGAGACACGGCAAATCGAATCATTCGTCGCGCCACCCCACCATGCGTTAAAAAACCGCCCGCCAGAATAAA
>JAVKMA010000302.1:0-1719 GCA_031538685.1 Burkholderiaceae bacterium
AAGCACAATGGGCCGTCACCCCGGGACAATCGTGCGTGCTGTACCAAGGCGAGATCTGTTTAGGCGGTGGAATTATCAGCTCTACATCACCGTGATGGTGAATCAGTTCGACATCGCCATGATGGCGATTTAGCGAAGTTCGTCCGATTCAATTTGAAAATTGGCCAGGGCGCTAATCACAAAAAAAACCAGCAGCACCAAACCCATCAATAACAGTGGCAAACTATCCGGCAAGTGCCAACGCTCAATTGCTTGCCGACTGCCCACCATCAAAACTGAAAACGCAGCACCGACCAAGACCACGCCAATGGGATGCGTGCGCCCCAACCACGCAACCATAATCGCACCCCAGCCATAACCCCAAACACTTATATTCTCGGCCTGCACCAAAGTTTGCGATAGCGCTGGCGTCAGTACGCACAAGCTCCCCGCCAATCCGGCAAAAGCGCCCGAAAACAACAAACTAATCCATACCGCGCCTCTTTGCGACAAGCCTGCATATTCGCTAATTTCACGCGACTGAGCTCGCGCCAGAAAACGTAAGCCCAAAATCGATTGCGTGATTAACCAATAACAAAGCCCCGCCAACAAGAGCGCGATGAATAGGACACTTGCAATATCAAGCGACGTCATTCGCAATGAGGGGATCGTGATCGCCGTGAAGGACGCTGCAAAAATTTCAGGCGATTGCTTTGACGCCAAAGATTCCTTACCAATAAAAATAATCACCATTTGAGTCAGCAACGCCAACACAATTGAGTTTTGTGCCAAATACTGAGTCTTGTTTTGATGAATCAGCCCCAACACGCCCATCCAAAGCATTCCTGCCAGAATCCCATACACTATTAACAGCATAAATTGGACGAATAAATCAAAGTCAGAGGGAATTTGTGTATACAAACTCAACACGGTATAGACCGCACACAAAAAAGCACCTTGCACGCCAAAATTCATGATTCGCGCTTGATAGCAAAACGTCAATCCGAGCGCACATAAAATCAACAAACCCGCCACGCGCGTGACGTCATACATTTGTTGCTTTAGTGGGGCAATCCACAACACTTCCAAAGCCTGCATTGGCGCAATATTTAAAAAGCTAAACAACAACATCGTTAAAAACAGACTGCCTAAAAAGCTACTGATAATGCTATTGATCTGAACCCATAATGAAGGTTCTGCGCGACGCACAAAGCGCATTCCAAAAAAAATAAAATTTTGTGAATTGATCATGTCTGATTTGCCTCATCTGTTGGCGCACTCCAGCCATAATTTATCCATTGACGAACCAAACCGCGAGCTTCGGATTGATTTAGTACCGACGGAGACAAACGTCCCGCGCGCATCACCATAATTCGATCGGATATATTAAAAATTTCATCCACGTCCGAGGATACCAATAAGACGGTGCCACCTTGATCACGCAAAGCCATCAAAGATTGATAAATTTCTACTCGCGCACGCGTCTCAATTCCGGCAGTCGGATCGTGTAACAACAAAACCGAAGGCGCGCGCTGAACTTCTCGCCCAATCACAAATTTTTGCATATTTCCTGAGGATAAATGTCGTAGTGATTCATACACATTTAAGCTATTCACCGAGAGTTGTTCAACCGCGTCAAGTGTCTTTTTTTCAATACGCGCACGCGGATAAAACCAACTGGCGCCAATATTTTTAGGATTTAAGCGCAGATTGCGCAATAAATCCCAATTTTTGACATAC
>JAVKMA010000303.1:0-3224 GCA_031538685.1 Burkholderiaceae bacterium
AAGTCACGGACTCCAGTTTGAGCGTGCTCTCAGGCGTGCATCGGCAAAATGTCAAGGAGTGGCGCGCAACCAAAGACAATCGTCAAGCCTTGGCCGAACAGATTGCCCGCCCTTCCTTGGCCACTCAAATATTGACTCGCTGGCGTTATGAAATCGAAGCCGACTCGGCTCTGCCGGGCGCCAATCCGAGCTTGGGCATTCGCAGTGAGGTTATTCCATTGCAGGGAGAAAAAGGCAGTTTTGAGCAACTGGCCAACAGTATTTCCCGCAATGTTCACGCCCGTACCATGGTCAACGAGCTAAAGCGACTGGGTTTGGTCGAGATCTTGCGTAACGAGGCGGGGGCGGAATACGTTCGTCTTAGCAAGCAAGTATTCACGCCTTCCGCACAAGAGCAAGAAGTGCTGGAGCTCTTGTCTGGTGCGGTATCTGATCACTTGTGGACGTCGGTTAATAACTTAACTGAGCCAGGCGCAGACCTACTGGATCAAAGTGTGTTTGCCACCGAGTTGAGTGTCGAGTCGGCGCAAACACTCTCAAAGATGGCCAATCAGCTGTGGCAAGAGGTTTTCCAGAAAATGGTGGGGCAGGCCAGTCATTTATGTGCCCAAGATGAAGGTCAAGGCGACACCGTGCGCGTCCGTTTGGGAATGTATTTCACCGCGACTGATACCAAGCAAGTGCTGGGTAATGCGGCCTTGAGCAGCGCCGCCTTGAACCGCACCGCCTTGAGCCGCACCGACAAAAAGACAGCGTCCTCGCGATCAAATGCCCGCAGGGCCCCACGTTCAAAGGTTTCATCATGATTCTCTCTCTATTATTGCGAATGACACATAGCCTGGCCGCGATGCGCCGGTATTTTTTAATCATCTGTCTGGTCGGGGCTGCCGCTTGCGGTCAAATAGCGGAACAATTGGGCGATCAATTCGCCGGCGGTGTGGGAAGTGGTGGTACGGGTGGCGGGGAGATTTCGATCGGGTTTGGCGCGCCCTTGGTCAAGTCAGTGATCACGGTTAAAAATGCCCAAGGGACTACCCTGGCCCAGGCGATCAGTGATGAGCAAGGAGCGGTCTCAATCCAATTACCCACCAATACGAGTTACCCACTGCTCGTTCAGGCGCGGGTGTCGTCTGTCGTTGCCAAGATGGACAGCTTTCATGCTCTGGTGTTCAATGCCGAGCAGGCCAAGCAAATTAACCTGAATCAAATCAGCGAATTAATCGCCGCCCTGACCTTGGGGCAGGCGCCCGAAACAGTGTTTAATCAAATGAGCATAATGGGTCGTCTCGCGGACGTGCAGACCACGTATCAACGCCGCACTGATCAGTTACAGACTGCCTTACAGTCCTTGTTCAATGCTAAAAAAAATCTTCTTGCTAAAGTTGCTAACGGTGCTAAAGGGGCAGAGTACACGGTTGTACAAGATTTGTTGCGGAAAAAATTTAATCATGACAACACCGGTTTAGATGCCATTTTGGACGACTTGCGCCTTCAGAAAGTCGGTGGCGATTATCAATTGGACATTCTGGCAGATGCCTCAATTCCTGCCCTTAAATGGCCTCTTTCAGCAGGAGTCGATCAACCCTTAGCCTTACCTGTGGACTATGTCGCAAAAGTAAATGCGGCCAGCCAGCGCGGGGTATTAGCGGAGATGCCGGTTACGGTGGCCCTGTCTACTCCCGCCGTATGGGGCAGCATCAATGATAGCTGGGCTTGATATCCCGGAGCAATGGCGCTTTATACGCCCTACGAATTGCCTGCAAATTGGGAGTTAAGTTTTGAATCAGACACGCTCAAGGCGGATAGTTTTTGGAATGCGCGTTTGATTCGCAAAGAAGACATTATCAATCCCGATGGCAGTCGGGCGCAACGCTTTACTTTGGCGGGTGATGGCGACGCGGTCAAACCCGCAGGGGCGGTTTTTTCAGTGGGATTTAGTGGCGCGGGCGTCTTGAATCACCAAGTCATTTTTCGTCATTGCCAGATTAATCACCGTGCTTGCGCGGTGCGCTTTACCGGCGGCGAGCAGAACTCTGTCGCTAATTTATTTAGCGCATTTAATCGTTCTGATACGGTGTCGAACAGCATGGTGCAAAGCATTACCCATACCGCCAAAGCACCAGAGGTCACCTTGGAAAAACGCAGTGAGTCAGAGGGGGGCTACGGTCTGACCATTACGGTCAAAAATGTATCGGGAGACACTCTACAAGGAGGCAGTACGGGATGGTATGTTGTGTTGCCATTAAAGAATGGCGTATTGGGTGAAAATCCCAGTAATTCATTGTGGAATTTTGACGCCCGCTTTTCTGCTTTGGCGGGTG
Organism: Burkholderiaceae bacterium; assembly: GCA_031538685.1. Lineage (GTDB taxonomy): Bacteria > Pseudomonadota > Gammaproteobacteria > Burkholderiales > Burkholderiaceae > JAVKLU01. The sequence continues at coordinate 2,322 of JAVKMA010000303.1, forward strand.
GTTATCCCGATGGTGGCTATGTGATGACGCCCAAATCTACCGCTGGGCCACTGAGCCAGAATGCTTCAGTGGTCAGCGATTTCAATGGTAGTGGTGCGATAACCCAATTAATTCCCAGCGCCGCACTTCCCGCCAATATCAAATACGGTTGTCTCTTACAAAAACGACTGCATGAATTGGAGAATACTTTTGTGGTGGACGCCAGCTGTCTCCCTTAGGACAACATTGTGTCACCGTTAATTCGTTAATTCTCCTCGCACTTTTTAGGTGACGATTCAAGAAGTGAAATATCGGCCTTAGCCATCGTCATACCTCTGTATAGCCCCAGAGCGCCGCTCATTCTTCAAAAGTGAGTGGTGCTCTGGGGCTGTTTTTTTCTGGATACCCCTCTCACTGATAAAAGGGGGTGTTGTCATGGATGACAGAGAAATATGATGCAAAAAACACAAAGTAGCATAAAAATGTAAAAAAATTACATTTTTATGCTACACTTTCTTGTGTGAATTTAATTTCGAGTTCACAAGAGATTTTTAAGCGGGGCGTTTAAAAGTCTTTAGTCACTTTTTTATTTTTAAGGAGTTAGTATGCGATGCATTAGAACGGCAATAAGGAAACCTTTTGGGGGTTTGGCAACAGTCGTATTGTTAAGCGCGGTGATAGGACTTAGTGCCTGTGGTGGTGTTGGCGAATTGGGGGGGCCTGCACCGGCCTTCACTTTACAAGGTAATAATAATATTGGCGGTATTTCTGCTACTGGTGCGCCAATGGCCAACGTGCCCGTTGTCGCCAAAACCTTGGCGGGCGCCGTCGTTTCCAGTGGGAAATCTGACAATAACGCGTTTTATCAATTTTCTTTGGCGGCAGGCAACGCGCCCTATGTCGTTGAAGTATCCGATACTGGCG
>JAVKMA010000304.1:0-9778 GCA_031538685.1 Burkholderiaceae bacterium
GGTCTTAGATGTCTTAAAAGATCCACAAAAAACACACTTTCTACCATTCAAATAGTTGACAGGGCAACCAAAAACATTCTTGCGAGTAGTATTCATAAGCATCCTAGAGGATACTTCAGTTACTAATCGCCCTAATTACCTAAAAAATTTATGTTTTGTTTATGTTTTGCTTATGTTTTATTTGCGCTCTGCTTATGCCTTTTTTATGGCGATTTAAAAGCCGTCTACATAAGTTCTGCCGGAGCGTCCTAAACACTACGCGCGCGAGGGCCGGCTTCATCCAATCAATACAATCGAATTGATTCAGACCGCCTTTAATCCTCTAACAAAAAAGGATCGATCAAACCATACTCGTTAATTTTTTTCGCCAAAGTCGTGCGACTAATCCCTAATATGCGCGCGGCTTGACTTTGATTGTGATCGCAAAACTCTAAAACGGCATCAATCAAGGGGTACTCAACGGCTTTAATCGTCGTCTCGTACAAATTAGGCACATTACTGGCGCCTCGATCATTCAAGTATTCCAGAATATTGTCACGAATCAAATCAGAAATTGACGGCGGGGTACGACTAGGCACAGAACACCCCTGTCGATAAATAACGCTCACCGCGATCACACACGATAAATACTATCGTCGAATTTTCGACCATCGCATCAATTTTGAGCGCGACTGCTGCCGCACCACCGCTTGAGATGCCGCAAAAAATTCCTTCTTTCAAGGCCAAGCGCCGCGCGTATTCTTCAGACTCGGCTTGCGTGACTTCCCAACTTCGATTCACCACATCTGCATCAAAAAACGTCGGTAAATATTCTTTAGGCCACTTTCGAATACCTGGAATTGATGCGCCATCCGCCGGTTGTACCCCCATAATTTGCACTTTTGGATTTTGTTGTTTTAAGAACTGTCCAGTCCCAGTAATCGTTCCAGTTGTACCCATACTGCTGACAAAATGAGTGACCTGGCCGTCAGTGTCACGCCAAATTTCTGGCCCTGTACTTTCAAAATGCGCAAGCGGATTGTCGGTATTGCCAAACTGATTCAAAATCACCCCCTCGCCCCGCGCTTCCATTTGCAAAGCCATATCCCGCGCGTATTCCATGCCCCCGTCTTTGGGCGTCAAAATTAATTGTGCGCCATACGCAGTCATGTTTTGACGACGCTCGATATTCAAATTTTCGGGCATTAACAAAATCATTTTGTAACCGCGCAAACACGCCACCATCGCCAAGGCAATGCCGGTGTTTCCGCTCGTCGCTTCAATTAAAGTATCACCCGCCTTGATTCGCCCGCTGGCTTGGGGGTGTGTAATCATCGACAGCGCAGCTCTGTCCTTAACCGAACCGGCCGGATTGTTACCTTCCAGTTTGGCCAAAACGATATTATTTCGATCAGACGAGGCCAGCGTACGCAAACGCACTAAAGGCGTGTTACCAATAGTGTCTTCGACAAAAGAATAATTCATCATCAATTAAAAAATCAAATACGGCCCTTAAGCAAAATAAGGCCCTTAGGCAAAATAAGTTCCCTAGGCAAAATACTACGTCGTCTAAAAATCAGGGTGTTCCAAACTCTCCCTAATTTAGGTCGCGATTTGCATCAGACCAACTGTTTGATCCAAGCCGAACATCAAATTCATACATTGAACGGCTTGACCCGATGCGCCTTTAACCAAATTATCTTCGACAACCAGCACCACAATTTTTTTCGGATTTGGTTGATGAATCGCTATTCGCAATTGATTGCTATGACGCACACTACGCGTTTCGGGATGCGCGCCCAAGGGCATCACATCAACAAATGGCGCATTTTTTTCGTGGCGGTAGTACTGAACGAATATCTCATGAATCACACTTAATTCGGTCGGATGCAAAAGATTGACGTATAAGCTGGCGTGTATACCGCGCATCATCGGCACCAAATGCGGCGTAAAAGTTAACCCCACCGAACGCTTGGCAATATCGCTCAAACCTTGTGTGATTTCAGGATGATGACGATGGCGTGTCGCACCATAGGCACGGAAATTCTCGCTCACCTCTGCGTATAAATAAGCGAGTTCGGCCTTGCGTCCTGCGCCCGAAACTCCCGAGGCACACGCCGCAATTAAATCATCAACATCGACCAACCCCTTCTCTAATAGCGGCGCAAAGCCCAACTGAACGGCCGTCGGGTAACAACCAGGTAAAGCGATCAATGCGGCTTGCGCAATCGCGTCGGGATACAACTCGGCCAAACCATAAACCGCTTGGCTTAAACATTTGGGAGCGGTATGTTCAAGTCCATACCATTCTTGAAAAACAGCCGTGGATCGCAAACGAAAATCCGCCCCCAAATCAATGACTTTGACACCAATATCTAACAACGCGGGCGCTTGTTCCATCGCCACGCCGTGCGGGGTTGCAAAAAACACCAGGTCACAGCCGGCGAGTTGCTTGAAGTCCGGCGCGCTGAACTTCACATCACAGCGTCCACGTAAAAAAGGAAATAATTCTGCGGCGTCACGCCCCGCTTCAGCGCGCGAAGTCAAGGTCACAATTTTGACTTGTGGATGCTGCGACAACAAACGAATCAGTTCAGCGCCGGTATATCCGGTCGCGCCAACGATGCCGACAGTAATCATATTAAAAATGTCCTCGTTTTTGGATACACAAACCACTACTCGCTTTGATTCATGCTCACCTGTAAAGTCCTTTGGTCCTCACGATGCGCCAATTCACAGCGGATCGTCCAGGGTAAATCAGTGCTGGGCCATTCAATTAAACAAATCGTATCGGCGCGTAAATATTCATCAAACCCTGCGGCATAAAATTGTTGCACACGCATCGACTCTGGAATTCGATATAGAAAAAAATGAGCCACTGTGACGGCGCGCGCGGGCGCCAGCATTTCATTTAATGATAGCGACTGCATTTCATGTAGTGATGCAAGCCTTAATTGATAAGTCTCGAGCAAAGTGTAACTGGGACTTTTCACGCGGCCAGTATGACCAAGAGCTTGTAAAAAACCGCGACAAAAAGTCGTTTTCCCCGCGCCCAAATCACCGATTAAATGCAGCAAAATGGGCGCGTTCGATGATTCGTCAGACTGCATGAATAATTGAGCCGATAAATAATTCGCCCAAGCCGCACCGGCCGATCTCGTCGCGGCTTCGTCCGTCAGTACCGAAATCAGTGGCGGTGGCGCCAGTTCATCACTCAGAAAAAAAGCTCTCATGCAAAATATTGGAACAGTCGCCTGGTTAAAACAACACGCCCAAACCCTTGGCTTTTCCCAACTGCATATTGCGCCAGTAAATTTAAGTGGCGCTGAAAAAGGCCTTACCGCATGGCTGGACGCAGGGTTTCACGGAACAATGGATTATATGAGCAGGAATCCGCGCGCTTCGACTTCGCATATTTTTACACCCGCGCGTTGCGCCTTGATCCTCACTTTGCCCTACGCCGACCTTAATACAGACTGGCAAAAACGCGCCTGGTCGCACATTCATAACCCCAAACAAGGCTATGTTTCGCTATATGCACGTGGCCGCGACTATCACAAAGTCATGCGTCAAAAAATGCTCAAGTTGATGAATGACTTGGCTCTGTATCTGAATCCAACCTTAAATCCAAACTTAAATCAAAATTCAATTGCCGAATCGACGCCCGACTTTACCTACCGCATCGTCGTTGACTCTGCGCCCTTACTAGAAGTCGAACTGGCGCACCGCGCGGGTTTAGGCGTACGCGGTAAACACACCTTGCTATTGCGTCGCGAAGGTGGTTCATTATTTTTTCTGGGCGAAATTTTGCTCTCCCTCGATTTACCCTTGGACCCACCCAGTCCTGCCGCTGCGTGCGGACAATGTCAAAAATGTATTGATGTGTGCCCCACCAAAGCCATTGTTGCGCCCTATCGACTCGACGCACGCCGCTGTATTTCATATCTAACGATCGAAAATAAAGCCGAGATTCCATTAGAGTTTCGGCGCGCAATCGGCACACGAATTTATGGCTGTGATGATTGTCAGTTAATTTGCCCTTGGAATAAGTTTGCGCATAATTTGCGCGACCCTGATTTCAACACCCGCCCACAATGGCAAGACGCTCCCTTGACGACTTTGTGCGCCTGGACCGAGGCGGAATTTTTACGCTATACCGAAGGCAGTCCCATTCGACGTATTGGTTATAAATCATGGCAACGCAATCTTGCCGTTGCCGCGGGCAATGCCTTGTTGCAACTCGCACCCGACGATGCCAAAGCCTTACGCGCTATTTTGAACTCGAAATTAAACGAGGCCAGCGCAAACGAGGTCAGCGCTATGGTGCGCGAACATATTCAATGGGCATTAGTTGGGTATTAACTCTTCAATAACGCGCGCAAAAATGACGTTTTGGTGGTGCTTCAAAACCGGTTTATTTTTGCCAACACGCAGCCCCAAAACCTCAATCACCGCTACAATCGCCCAGCTTTTTTCACCGACTATAAAATGCTTTAAGTGTGAACAAAGTCTTTGCTGTCGAGTTTCCCATCGATACTCATCACGCAACAAACACTATAAAAATAGAGACCTTGCTACTCAAAGCTATACAAAATTATTCAAATATTTTCCCATCTTTTCTAGTTGAAGGAGCATCGTCAATGTCCGCGAGCAACCCCAATAAAACGCTGATCAGTCCGCAAAAAGCTTACTTAACCACGCATCATTTAGTCAAACGTTTTGACGATACGACGGCGGTTGATGATGTCTCGCTGTCTATCGATAAAGGTGAAATTTTTGCATTACTGGGCAGCTCAGGTTGCGGTAAGTCAACCTTGTTGCGGATGTTGGCGGGATTTGAAAAACCGACCAGCGGAAAAATTCTGTTGGGCGGCGTTGACATAGCGACCTTTCCACCTTATGAACGGCCGATCAATATGATGTTTCAGTCCTACGCCTTGTTCCCACATTTAAGTGTGTGGGACAACATTGCGTTTGGTTTGCGCCGCGAAGGCATGGCCAAAGACAAAGTGGCAGAGCGCGTCAGTGAAATGTTAAACCTCACTCAATTAAGCAAATATGCCAAACGAAAGCCGCATCAGCTTTCGGGGGGGCAGCAGCAACGCGTCGCACTGGCACGCAGCTTGGCCAAAAAACCACAGTTGCTGTTGTTGGATGAACCATTAGGGGCATTAGATAAAAAACTGCGCGAGCAAACTCAATTTGAATTGGTCAATATTATTGAATCGGTCGGCGTGACTTGCGTGATGGTGACGCATGACCAAGAAGAAGCGATGACCATGGCCAATCGAATTGCGATCATGAGCCAAGGCGCAGTGCTGCAAATCGGCTCACCCAAAGAAATTTACGAGTTTCCCCAAACACGTTTTGTCGCCGACTTTATCGGCAACATTAATTTGTTTACCGGCAAGCTGACCACCGATGAAGTCGATCATTGCGTCATCACCACGCCACAACGCGACATTCATATCGGCCACGGAATTTCAGGCGTATTAGGAATGGAAATCAGCGTTGCGGTGCGTCCCGAAAAAATTGATATTGCCAAAACCAAACCTGATCAGACTGAGAATGTTTTCAGCGGGGTAGTGCGTGAAATCGCCTACATGGGCAGCTATACCACTTTTGTCGTTGCCGCGGGCGCTGGGCGATTGGTCAAAATCACTCAAGCCAACACCAGTCGCCACGACGACAATGCCATTACGTGGAATGACGCGGTGTATTTCTGGTGGGAAGACTCCGCCAGTGTCGTACTCACCTCGTAATCACGGAGGCGACATCATCATGAAAAAACTTGCCTTGTTTATTCCCGCAAAATTTGTTCCTGGACGGCGATTTGTCATTTCGATTCCATACATCTGGTTGGGAATATTTTTTATTTTGCCGTTTTTGATTTTGCTGCGCATCAGCATTACTGACATGGCCGGCGGCGTCAATCCTTTTGCTGCGGTGATTCACGCTCAAGACGGGTTGTTGCAGTTCACGGTGAAATACGCCAATTTTGTGTCGATTTTTGTGTCCGATGAACAGTCCAGTATTTACTTGCTCTCTTATTGGCTCTCGCTCAAATACGCCGCGCTGACGACGCTACTGTGCTTGTTAATCGGCTACCCCTTTGCGTATTTCATCGCACGTTCACGCGAATCTTTGCGTCCCTTGTTGCTCATGTTGGTCATGTTGCCCTTTTGGACTTCGTTCTTGTTGCGCGTTTATGCCTGGAAAGGCTTACTGGCCGATCAAGGCGTATTCAACAACCTGCTGATTTGGGCAGACCTCATCGATGAACCGATCGTGATGCTCTATACCGATATTGCTTTATTGGTGGGCATGACCTACGTCTATTTACCTTTTATGGTGTTGCCGCTTTACGCCAATTTAGTGAAAATGGATTTTCGTTTATTAGAAGCGGCGCATGATTTAGGTGCGACACCCTGGCGTGCGTTTTGGTTAGTGACGGTCCCGCTCAGCCGCGCGGGAATTATTGCAGGATCAATGCTGGTCTTTATCCCTGCGATTGGTGAATTTGTGATTCCATCTTTATTAGGCGGTGCCGAAAACATCATGATCGGTCGCGTGGTGTGGGATGAAATGTTCACCAATAACAATTGGCCACGCGCGTCAGCCCTTGCGGTAATCATGATCGTATTAATTCTGCTCCCCATTGCCTTGTACAACCACTATCAAAGCAAAGCCTTAGCTCAAAGGGAGTCCGCATGAACCAGATCACTAAATTTTTCGAGCGCAATACCAGTCGCTTATGGTTGATCACGGTCTATCTTTTTTTGTATTTACCGCTGACCTTTTTAATTTTGTTTTCGTTTAATAGCACCCGCCAAGACGGCGTGTTCACTGGATTTTCGCTACGCTGGTACATCGATTTGATGAACGATTCGGCGATTGTGAATGGGTTCTTTTTGTCATTACGCGTGGCATTACTGACCGCAAGTGCCTCAGTCATTTTGGGTTGTTTCGCAGCGTTTGTGCTGGTGCGCTATCAATACTTTCGCGGCCGCTCTTTGTTTTCGGGCTTGATTAACGCGCCACTGGTCATGCCCGAGGTCATCATCGGCATGTCCCTGTTGTTACTGATGGTCGGCACGCAAAAAGTACTCGGTTGGCCAGAACGCGGTTTAATTACGATCGTATCGGGACATACCTTGCTGGGCATCGCCTACGCCACAATTGTGATGCAGGCGCGGCTGGCAGAAATGGATCGATCAATTGAAGAGGCCGCTATGGATTTGGGCGCGCGCCCTTTAACCGTATTTTTATTAGTCACCTTGCCCAATATCATTCCCTCTTTGGTATCAGCGTGGTTATTAACATTTACGCTGTCCTTTGATGATGTGGTGATTTCAGAGTTTTTATCTGGACCAACGGTGACGACCTTGCCTCAGGTCATTTTTAATTACGCACGCCGAGGCATCAATCCTTCAATTTACGCAGCAGCAACGATTTTGATTGTGACGGTCAGCATTGCGATTGTCACCTACAGCCTGATCGCCGCGCGACAAATTCGCGTGCGTAACGCGGCAATTCAAGCGGCGCTGCGCCTTGAAAGCACTGTGAAGTAACTTGAGTGATGCGCAGTGTTAGTGACGTGTCAAGCGAGTGAATTGCAATCGTGGAGCGGGTGAAGGGGATCGAACCCTCGTCTCGAGCTTGGGAAGCTTGCGTTCTGCCATTGAACTACACCCGCATTATCTGGTTCAGAGTTTTCATCGTGACCTTGATGAGATGCCGCGTGAGACCCTGTAAAGTCTCGCCTTAATTAAGGTGTGCGATTATACGGAGCTACAAAGCTACGAAACTACGAAGTCGTTACACAATACGTAATCAGTCTCTTCACTGAGGCGATCATTTTTACCCCGAACTTTTTACACGAACTTTTTACACGAACTTTTTACACTACAGAAATTATGAGTCAGTTTGTCTACACAATGAACCAAGTCAGCAAAATCGTTCCGCCCAAACGCGTGATTTTGAAAGACATCAATTTAAGTTTTTTTCCAGGCGCCAAAATTGGCGTCTTGGGCTTGAATGGTTCAGGTAAATCGAGTTTGCTCAAAATCATGGCCGGCGTGGATACCGAGATTGATGGTGAAGCACGTCCGATGCCCAATTTGCGAGTGGGCTATTTGGCGCAAGAGCCTCACCTAAACCCCGACCACACCGTACGACAAGCCGTTGAGGCCGCTCTGGGGGCGGCCAACGACGCACAGAAACGTTTAGAAGAAGTCTATTCCGCCTATGCGGACGAGAATGCTGACTTTGATGCGCTGGCCAAAGAACAAGCCGAACTCGAAGCCCTCATCGCCACTGCCGGCGGTGGTGAACACGAATTAGAAATCGCCGCAGATGCCTTACGTTTGCCGCCCTGGGATGCGGTGATTAAAAATTTATCCGGCGGTGAAAAACGCCGCGTGGCCCTGTGCCATCTTTTGCTGACCAAACCCGATATGCTGTTGCTTGACGAGCCGACCAACCATTTGGATGCCGAATCAGTGGAATGGTTAGAAGTCTTTCTTAAACGCTTTACCGGAACCGTTGTCGCAGTGACGCATGATCGTTACTTTTTAGACAATGCGGCTGATTGGATTTTGGAATTGGATCGCGGCCATGGCATTCCCTACAAAGGCAATTACAGCGATTGGCTCAGTCAAAAACAAACCCGTTTACAACAAGAAGAATCCAGCGAATCCGCACGCCAACGCGCGCTGCAAAAAGAGTTGGATTGGGTGCGTCAAAATCCCAAAGGACGTCAAGCCAAAAGCAAGGCACGGATTGCGCGCTTTAATGAACTGTCTGATTACGAAACACAAAAGCGTAACGAGACGCAAGAAATTTTCATTCCCGTCGCCGAGCGTTTGGGTAATGAAGTGATCGATATTCAAAACGTTTCCAAAGCCTACGGTGATAAATTACTCATCGATAATTTTTCAGCATTGATTCCTGCTGGTGCCATCGTCGGCATCATCGGTCCCAATGGTGCCGGAAAATCGACGTTGTTCCGCATGATTCGCGGTATGGAAAAGCCGGACAGTGGCGAAGTGGTCATCGGTAAAACGGTGCAATTGTCTTTTGTCGATCAAAGTCGCGCCGAATTAAACGATCACAAAACGGTGTTTGAGGACGTCGGGGGCGGACAAGATTTGGTCAGTGTGGGCAAATTTGAAATGCACACCCGCGCGTATTTGGGCCGATTCAATTTCAAAGGTACTGATCAGCAAAAACGCGTCGGTGAGTTGTCAGGCGGTGAACGTGGGCGCTTGCATTTGGCCAAAACTTTATTGTCTGGCGGTAATGTATTGCTATTGGATGAACCTTCCAATGATTTGGACGTGGAAACTTTGCGTGCGCTGGAAGACGCCTTGCTGGAATGCGCCGGCACTGTGATGATGATCTCGCATGATCGCTGGTTTTTGGATCGTATCGCGACGCATATTATTGCGTTTGAAGGCGAGTCCAAATTGGTGTTTTTTAATGGCAATTACCAAGAATACGAGGCCGACAAAAAACAACGTCTGGGCGAGGCTGGTACACAACCCAAGCGAATTCGCTACAAACCATTAAATAGCTAAAAGGATTGAATACTTGGATGTTTGTTGAAAGTCTGTTGCCGCGATTAGCGGTACCGACAAATATTAGGGCTCAGACGAATTCTGGCGGCGCCGATGACTCAATAAAATTTGCGAAAAATTTTGCGGAAAATTTTGAGTTAAGGCGACGCCCAGCAAAGTGACCAAGCCGCCCATTAACACCTGACTGGGCAAACGTTCTTGCAAAATCAGCGCGCCTAACA
>JAVKMA010000305.1:0-11739 GCA_031538685.1 Burkholderiaceae bacterium
CGCCCTTTCCCATTTAACAACATTCGCACCCTCCCACGCCCGACACTTTGGGGATACTTCGCCACCTCGTCGACTATCTTCCTTACGATCTTATACTCACTCTGGTGATGCCATGGACTGTCTAATTGCGCCGCGCTATCGCGCCAACGCGCCCAATGCGCTTGCCACAAATCCATTTTTCCGTTTTCGTAACGCACTGTTTCCAACACAGAAAATGGCTGGTGTGCGCGCGCCAAAAACCGCGTTTTATAGCGCCACTCTTGCCACTCATCAAACGGACGGGCATCCCAGGTCAATCCACTGCCTACCCCACAGCGCGCTTTGTTACCCTGAATCTCCACTGTTCGAATCGCGACACTAAAGGTCGCGCGGATTGCTTTTGTTGATGTTGATGTTGATACCAATGTTGATGAACTGTCGGGACGCACCACTCCGATCGCGCCACAATAGACACCGCGCGGCGATGGTTCATGCTGATGAATCAACTCCATCGCTTTAATTTTAGGCGCGCCAGTAATCGATCCACAGGGAAACAAAGCACTAAAAATATCGCCTAAACCCACGCTATCCCGCGTTGTCGCATGCACCATCGAGGTCATTTGCCACACGGTCGACAAACCCTGTATCGCAAAAGCATCTGACACACTGACCTCATTGGCAATACGCGATAAATCATTGCGTAGCAAATCCACAATCATTAAATTTTCAGCGCGTTCTTTGGCGCTATTGCTTAAATTTTCTCGCGATTGCGTATCGAGTAATTCATCGGCGTAACGCGGTGCAGTCCCCTTCATCGGCTGTGTCACGATGTGACGATTCCGACTATTCCAATCAAAAAAAAGTTCTGGCGAAACGCTCACAATACGATGATCATCGCAATCCAAATACGCGCAATAAGCCTGCGGTTGCGCACGCTTTAACGCGGTAAAAAAAGATTCGGCGTCACCGCTAAATTGACTGTGCGCTGGCGCAGTAAAGTTGACTTGATAGCACGCGCCGTCACCAAAACAATCGTGTAGCGCATTCGCATGTTGTACAAACTCAAGCTCTGAAACTCCCATTTGCCAAGGCGCTACAGAAAAATCAGCGATCTCGTGATCATCCTTTTCAGAGTAATGTTGCGCAGCGGCAAATACTCCAAAATAGGCGTAGGGTTGATGGCGACGTTGATTGTGTTGATTGGATGAATTGGACGGATTAAGTGGATTAAGTTGATGCGTTTGGTATGCTGGATCAAATGCGGCCGCCGCTTCGTAGGCCACATAACCGACGCACCAATAACCCTCACCTGCGTAGTCTTGTATTTTTTCTAATAGGGGCGCAAGATCAGATAACTGATCGGCGCGTAAAACGGCGATTGGATGATCAAAACTCGCGTGCTCGCGCACAGATTCAATCGGCGATTGGCTGTCTGATCTTGTGCGATAAGAAAAATCATGAGGAAAGTCAATTAGTGCCCGCATGATGTGCTCCAATTAACTCAAGGCATTAATGGCGCTCAAAAGCTCTGGCAGTAAGGGCAAGGTTGCAGGCAAGATTGGCGCAAGCTCAATCGGGTTTTGCCAGGATAGGATTTGTCCTTCGCGTCCAAAAGGTTTGCCCTCCCATTTCTGACAGAAAAAAATATGCACTTCGACAAACGCATGCGGATAACGATGTTGCACGCTGCGCCACGGCGCCAACTCCAAACAACGAACGCCCAACTCTTCGTACAGCTCGCGTTTCAAGGCCTCTTGCAAAGTTTCATTTGCTTCGACTTTGCCGCCAGGAAGTTCCCAATAGCCCTCATATGTTTTACCCTCCGGGCGTTGCGCCATCAATATCGGCCGCAATCCAGCGGAGAGGATTCCATCAATCAATAAATCCCGCGGCGGCGCGATCAAAACGCCCGCCACCACCGCAATAGGATTAAGCATATTTTTTAAAAGTTGGGGCGCACGATGACCAATATCAAGACCGCAAGCATGAATATGACCGGAATCTCATTAAATAAACGATAGAAGCGCCCGCTACGATGATTGCATCCGGCGACAAAATTTTGATAAATCCTGGCGCAGCAGTAGTGATAACCAATGATTCCAAGCACCACCATCCACTTCGCGTAAAGCCAGTTCTGACCTTGTCCGACGCCAATTCCCCACCACAACCACCAACCTGAAAAAATGGCGGGAATCGCCAAAATCGTCATAAAACGCAACAGGCGTCGCGCCATCACTATTAAATGTTTTTGAACTTCGGGGTGCGTCGTCTCAGCAATATTGACAAAAATTCGCGGCAAATAAAACAGTCCGGCAAACCACGAAATGACAAACAGCAGATGTATGACTTTGACGATTAAATAATCCATAGCAGGAAAAAATAAAGATGCGCCGACGCTGTAGGCGGCACCTTATTTACGTGACAATTTTTTTTTATGCGCGCAACTGTCTCGAACGCAGTGTGCAAATATCGTAGTGGAATGCTCCAAAATTTCAAACCCATGTTCTTGCGCGATCACGCGCTGACATTGGGCAATGTGCTGGTCAAAAAACTCGGTCACGGCATTGCAATCCAGACAAATCAAATGATCGTGGCTCGTACCATCGTTCAATTCGTAATACGCTTTTTCAGGATCAAAACTGCGCCGCAACAAAATTCCCGCGCTTTCAAACTGCGTCAACACACGATATACCGTCGCGATACCAATGCTGTTTTTTTCTTCAAAAAGCGCACGATATACGTCTTCAGCGGTAAGGTGACGCATTTTGCTGTTTTGGAACAACTCTAAAATCCGCGTCCGTGGCGCGGTGACTTTGAGTCCCAGTGCTTTGATTTCATCGGAGGGCGAAGTCGGCAGTGTTGTCGTCATATCAATCTCGATCAATGAATATTAGGAACACGGGCGCACGCTGGCCTTGCGCAATTTTTTTACCGCCGCTTTTAATTGCTGACTTTGTGTTGCGTTCAAACCGTTCAAATCAAAATTAACTTCACTTGCGCCAATGGCGCTGATCTTGCCTTTAACGCCCACATTAGCCAAACGTTTTTGGCCGGCTTGCGCGGCTTCTTTTTGAGTAAAGCTCCCCAGAATAATTTGCCAAGGCGCACCAGTGCTTAAATGCGCGTAGGATGCTTTAGATTTTAGTTTTTGCAATTCTTGTTGTGCTAATTTTTGTGTTTTATACGGGCCGGCAAAAATCACAAAGCGCTCATTCTTTTTTCCAAGAACTGTTTTGGCATAAGTCTTGAGTTTCAGTTTTTGCAAAATTTTCTGGAAAAATTTGGTCTCATTAGCAGCAAAGGTCCCCACGCGCAAACAACTGTTCGTTTCATCGACAACTGGATTGTGATCACGCGCAATATTTTTCATTACTACGGTTTTATCGACGGGAGCCGTGGGTGCTGGCGCGGGGGCTATCGTAGGTATCGTAGGTGTCGCCGGTACCGCAGCCTGCGCCTTGGGCGAAGCGGTGACGCTTGGCGCATCTTTCATTAATTTTGGTACCACAACCACAGGCGCTAATGGCGGAGCATCGGTGGTCGTGAGAGATGGTGGAACCGCAACGGTTTCCACGCCCACTGTGGCGCTATTAGGCATTTCGGTGGCCGGAGGAATGCTTGCGTTAGCCAATACGGTAATTTTGTCGGCATTAAATTCACGGCGCAAGCGATCTGGTTCGCGCTGGCTCAAATCCGAGTTCGCGTATAGCCACAGCCAAAACGCCATATTGGCCAGTGCTAAAAAAATAATCCAGAAACGTATCTTCATGATATTTATTCAAGCCGAAATAAAAACACGCCAACTACTTGGCACAATCGTGTCCCGCATAAACCGCCAAACCGATTAGGCACAGATTATCGCGATATTCGCTCTGACACACCGACTCTTGATTTTGCCACGCTTGCTGTAACAATTGACCAAATCCACCACTGATGATTAGGGTCTGCGGCGACACGCGGCGACATAAATTTTCAATCACACCCAAATGCGTCAACCAGGTTCCCGCCGCAAGCGCGTCCTCAGTTGTCTGAGGCCAGTGCGTCAGCGACAGCAAGGCACGCACAGACTCCTCTAACTGATCCGATTCCGCTGTTTGCGCCGGCGATTGGTCAGGCAATTGTGCCGTTTGATGCGCTAAAGCGCGTCGCATCAGCGCGATTCCTGGAATAATCACACCCCCCATAAATTCGGGAATTGCCTCCCGACACTGCACCCAATCAAGCGTGGTCGCAGTGCCTGCACAGGCGACAATATAAGACGCGCTCGCCTGATCCGCATGCGCCACCGCCAATGCGGCGGCAATACGATCCGAACCCAATTGAGGGGAATAATGAATTTTTAATAAAGAGGCCGGGGCCCGCGTAAACCATTCGATCTTGCTGTTCGGCGCCAAATGCGTCAAAAGCCCACTGAGCCTTTGTCCAAAAGCTTTGCTGGCGACATTGCTGATAATGATACGCGTGGGCAATTTTGGCAAAGCGCTCTGCTTTAAAAAATCAACATGAGTGACGCTCAAGACTTCCCCTAAGCGCACCTGCTGGCCTTTTGGCGCCACTTCGTAGTAAGTAAATTTTACGCGGCTGTTGCCGCTATCGATGAGTAAAATAGTCATGTCAGGACAGTCATATTAGGAGAACCATTTTTGCTGCAATTCAATGTGCCCGTCAAAGACAATGACCGCGTCACCCGCCATCATCACCGGCGCACCCGCGCCCGACCACGTAATTCGCAGCGGCCCACCCCGAGTGTTTACCATCACAGGACTATCTAACAAGCCTTGCGAAATTCCCGCCACAACGGCGGCGCACGCGCCACTACCGCAGGACAAAGTTTCACCCACACCCCGTTCAAATACGCGCAAATCAATGGCCTGTCGATGATGAATTTTCATAAACCCAAGGTTCACCGCCGCAGGAAAGGCGGCATGTTTTTGCAGATGCTCACCCCACTGCGTTAGCTCTGTCGTCGTGATCTGGTTTAGCACCGCGACGGCGTGCGGATTGCCCATCGACAGCGTAAAAAATGACAAGGGATTCAAAGAGTTCAAAGTTGAATCCTCATTTTTAATTGTCCACAGGGCGCCATCTGGCTGCGCCCCATCGGGGTTAAATGGAATTTTGCTGGGTGTAAAACGGGGCACGCCCATATTCACTTCTATCCAACCTGGCGTCGCGGCATCATCAAGTTCGGACAAGATCAAAATTCCGGCTTTGGTTCGCACGCGCACCGATTTTTTCGTCGATAAATTTTTGCTCCGAAGAAAGCGCAAAAATGCGCGCGCGCCGTTACCGCACGTTTCGACTTCTTGCCCATCGGCATTAAAAATGCGATACACAAAATCGGGGGTTTCAGGATCGTCACTTTTTGCCGCTTCAACCCACAGCAACTGATCAGCGCCGATGCCAAAGTAACGATTGCCCAGCGCCTGGCACAGCGCGCGCGTAGGGACAATTGTTTGAGCAATCGCGTTAACCACAACAAAATCATTGCCGTTACCGTGCATTTTGGTGAAGTGCAAAGTATTCATCGTCATCAATCGTAAAGAGAAGGTTGCCCTTCTGGCCGCGTTTTAACACGCCGATGCGTCCACAAATACTGTTCTGGCCGCGCGTGAATCCACTGCTCTAACTCACGATTCAAACGCGTCGCTGTCGCCAGTTCTGGTTCATCATCCGCGCCCAAATCCAAGGGAGTCAAGAGCTCGATCTTCCAACCTTGATAGGCCGGTAAATACGCGGCGATCACGGGCACCACCACCGCGCCAGTTTGGCGCGCCATACGAATCGGCCCGGTTACGGTTGCAGCAGGGGTAGCAAAAAATGGCGCAAACACCGCACCGCGAATTCCAAAATCCATATCTGCGGACAGCGTCACCGCATGATGCGCTTTGATGTGTTGCAAAATCGGGCGAGGGCCTTCATCACGCGCGACTAAAAAAGTGCCAAAACGACTGCGTCGCCGCGCCACAAAGCGATCAAACCACGGCTGTCGTTGGCGTTGATACACATTGACCACAGGCAAACCCAGATTCAATGCCAATCCATACGAGGCCACCAGTAAACAAACAAAATGCGGAATCCAAAAAATAATCGGACGCTGCTCATGCACATTGTTGGCCGCACGAACCGCGCTCAGGTCGATTTGCATTTTTTTAATTAAATAGCTGCGCCGACTCCACCAAAAAATACTTTGCTCCAACATTGATCGCGCCGCATAACGAAAATGAGCGCGCGTCAGTGCGTCAATCTCTGCAGCTGATTTTTGTGGAAAGCACATCTGCAAGTTCACCACGCAAATGTGGCGCCGCTTTTTCCCCACGTGATACGCCACGATACCCAAAGCCTCACCCAGCCATGCCAGCATGGGATAGGGCAGAAAACTGAATAGCCAACTCAAAAAGGGCAGGGTAAACATACGGGCAGGGTAAACATACCAAATTTTTAAACAATTTAAGACTGATTTTGAGCATCAGATGCGACTGGCACATCACCTTTGTAACGGTTATACGACCAGTTGTACTGCTCGGGCGCGCGCGCGATTAAATATTCCATCGCGACATTGCAACGCGTCGCCTGCTCATGCGCGTGATCCGTTTGCGCAATCGCAAAAATATCCGGTAAAAAGGTACAGTCAAATCCGTTCGGACTGCGCACTACTGCCGCCAAAACAATTACCGCACCGGTAGTGTGCGCCAGCTTGCCGGCCAAAGTCATGGTATACGCAGTTTGTCCAAAAAAATTAACCCATACGCCCAAACCCGCTTGTGGCACTTGATCAGGCAAGATACAGCTAACGGCGCGATCGCGCAAACTCCGCAACAGTGAACGCACACCTTGCGCATTAGCCGGAACTTGTAACAAAAAATCGCCTCCACGACCGGCATCAATGATGGTTTGCATCATGACTTTTTTCGCGGGACGAAACAACGCGGTCAACACCGTTTGATTGGCGGCGCAGACCTTGCCAATAATTTCAAATCCACCTAAATGTGGCGTCAAAATTAACACACCTTGACCTTGTTCACGCGCGTGCTCGATCAATTCCCAGCCCTGCACCCGCACTTTTCGCATGACGCGTTGGGTGGGATTAAACCAAATCCACGCGATTTCAAATGCCGCTCGACCCGCATGGCATAGGGCACTGATGAAATGCCCTTGATAACCCGCGTAAGCCAGATGGGTTCGGGTTCGTTGTCGATAGCGCGGGCTCAATATCGCCACCAGCAGTCCTAAGCCCGCGCCCAAACGATACAACACGCCGTAGGGCAAGCGCGCAACGAGACGATAGAAAAAAAGTAACACGATTAAATACTCACCTTAAAATGTTCCACTGCTTCTGGGTCACCGGCATCATCTCTACGCAATCTCAGCGATAATTGCCGGCCTTTGTTTAGCCTTATTTATCCTCAACTTGCCTTTACTTAAGCCTTCGCACTGATTATGTCGATTTTGCATCAACCCTCTCCACCCGCAGGCCAAGCGCCGTTTATTTGTGTGCCGATCATGGCGGCAAACCTCAGCGCGCTGGGCGTACAACTATCGCAGATTTTGCCGCACGCACCCGATATGTTGGAATTTCGGGTCGATTTTATGTTGGAGATCAGTCCCCTGACGACACTGGCGGCGATTGATTTAATTCGCGCTTACGCACCGACAATACCCTTGATCGTGTCATTTCGCTCACCCAATCAAGGCGGGCAAGTCACCTCTGTGAAAGCCGATGAAGTCTTTGCGCTGCTCGCCGATGTGTGCGTACACGGTAAAGCCAGTTATATCGATTACGAAACCCAACATACTGACAACGAAATAAAGTTGTTACGTCACTTGAGTGAAAAGCATCAAGTCGGTTTGATTTTGTCGCACCACGATTTTGCGCAAACACCCCCCGATGAGACGCTAGATGAACTGACCATCAAAGCCTATGAGCAAGGCGCCGACGTGATCAAGTTAGCGCTTATGCCACAATCGGCCTCTGACGTTTTGCGGATTTTGAATTTAAGTGCCCAATGGCGGCAACATTTGGATGTCGCTTTAATCACTATCGCGATGGGCGAGTTGGGCGCGTTCTCTCGCTTAATCGGCGGTCACTACGGTTCGTGTGTCTCGTTTGCCAGTGTGAATGGACAAGCCTCGGCGCCGGGACAGTGGTCAATTGAGGAAACCCGCGCGGCCTGTCATGTGCTGTATAAAACGCCGCTGATTTAAGTTCGTAAACTCTGAAGTTCTAAAATTAAGTTCTACATTCGAATCCGAATCAAATCATTCGCAGTCACTCATTTCTGCCCATAGCTCAGCCGGATAGAGCATCAGCCTTCTAAGCTGAGGGTCACAGGTTCGATTCCTGTTGGGCAGGCCAGATTTTCACGCGCATCGCTTACTGCCGAATTTCCGTGCCAATCGCCTCGTCGCTGACCAGTAGGCGCAAAATAACCTGGGGCTCGCGACCATCGGCAATATGAACGGATTGCACACCTCCTTGAGCGACTTCTAGAGCGGCGGCAATCTTGGGCAACATGCCGCCATAAATCACTTTAGCGTCAATCAAACGTGCAATCGCCGCGCCATCCAAACGCGCCAACAGCGCGCCTTCTGCATCCAAGACGCCCCTGATGTTGCTGATCATCACGAGTTTGTGCGCAGACAAAGCACAGGCCAATTGCCCACACACCGCGTCGGCGTTAATGTTGTAGACCTGCCCCGCCGCATCTTGCGCGATCGACGATACCACTGGAATATAGCCCGCGTTTAACAGTGTCAAAATCACATGTGGATCAACCTCTCTGACCTCGCCCACAAAACCTAAATCATGCGCCGCATTTAATTTTTGCGCGCGAAACAATTGACCATCTCGACCGCTGACCCCAACCGCACGGCCGCCAGCCGACTGAATCAAACCTACCAAATGTTGCTGCACTTCGCCGACCAGTACCCATTGCACCACTTGTAAAGTCGTCGCATCAGTTTTGCGCATACCGTCGATGAATGCGCTGTGATGGCCAACTTTTGCCAAAGCGGCATCAATCTGGGGCCCGCCGCCATGAACCAATAGCGGTCGAACGCCCCATTGTTGCAGTTGCACCAAGTCGCGCATCATGCTCATCTGTAACTCAGGATCAGTCATCGCATTGCCGCCATATTTGATCACGACAATCTGGCCAATCAAAGCCTCCAACAAAGTTTTATTCGGAATAAAAGCATTCATGTCGATTGATATACCTGTATAAAACACTGCGCAAAATTATTTTTTGTACGAGATCAAATCAAAAATTCGATGTCCCAG
This sequence comes from Burkholderiaceae bacterium, assembly GCA_031538685.1. Taxonomy (GTDB): domain Bacteria; phylum Pseudomonadota; class Gammaproteobacteria; order Burkholderiales; family Burkholderiaceae; genus JAVKLU01. Next base: position 9,260 of record JAVKMA010000305.1, read on the forward strand.
TTTGACGCCACGACGTTCGAATTTGGTTTCAGGACGCGCGTGCGGCGGCGCGCTGGGCCGCAAGACAAAATCATCAACAGAAAAATCGGCATTCGCCCTAAAGTCGGCACGCATCGTCTCGGCGTACTCTGCCCAGTCAGTCGCGCAATGCACAAAACCGCCAGCACGCAATTTTTGCGACAATACCGCCAGCATTGCTGGATTGATCAAGCGTCTTTTGTGATGTCGTTTTTTGGGCCAGGGATCGGGGAAAAAAATATGCACGCCAGCGAGTGCGCCATCGGGAATCATGTGCTTCAAGACTTCGACCGCATCGTGTTCAATAATTTTGAGATTGCTCAATTGCTGCTCTTCAATCAATTGCAACAAATGGGCGACGCCGGGTTTATGGACTTCCAGCGCGAGAAAATTACACTCTGGACGCGTGCCCGCGATCTGTGCAGTAGTATCGCCCATGCCTGAACCGATTTCCAGAATGACTGGCGCGATGCGATCAAAATGTTGCTCCCACTGCGCCATCGTTGGCACAGAGGGCGTTGGCATAAAAGGAATTTGATAGCGCGGACTTAATTTCGCGAGGGCTTGGCGACGTGCAGCACCCATCGGGCCACTACGCAAAACAAATGATTTAATCCCCGAACGGGGTGGGGGCACAGATTCACTCATTAAATTGATTGACAAAATACGGCATAAAAAAACGATGTTCAAAGTATTAGTGTTCGACTGGGACGGAACTTTATTTAATTCTGACGATCCAACGCTAGAGTGTATCCTTGATACGTGTAGCGCACTCAAGTGGGGTTTGCCCGAACGCGCCGCCATACAGTACGAGATACAGCATCTCAGCGGGTTGGACATTGCGCAAATAGTGCAGCAATTATTTCCGAACACCAACGCAGAAAACCTGACGCGCTTTACCACTCTGTTTGATCATTTGTACGCCGATTACACCAAAAATAGGGGTCTATTTCCTGGCATTCCGGCACTACTTAAAACACTGAAAACGCACCACTTTCAATTGGCAATTGCCACAGGGAAACCCTACCGCAGTCTTGAATCTGCGCTCAAACATTGTGGCATTGAGCACTTATTTGACTGCACGCGCTGCGCCGATCAAACGCGTTCCAAACCTGATCCGATGATGCTTGAACAAATCGCGGCGCAATTGAGTGTCACACCCACGCAAATGGTCATGATTGGCGACACAGCCTTTGATATGGAAATGGCGCATCAGGCAGGGTGCGCCGCCATTGGCGTATCGTACGGCGCGCATTCGGTCGAACTCTTGAGCCACTATCCCCATCGCATTATTGTTCCCGACGTGACGAGCTTGGCGCGCTATTTATTAACGCCGAATCTTGTTTAACCACGGCACCAATTCGGTACCTTCCCGAACGGATCTGATTAAACATTATCGAATTTATTCAGAATTACCGCTCTTATCGAACCGCGCGCCACAACATATAACTGGCCAAGGCGTACAAAATCATTGCAAAAATTCTTTTTAAGATGGGTACCGGCAAGCGATGCGCAGCCTTCGCACCAAAATGCGCGGCCAACATGCTGCTAATCACAATCACCACCACGGCGGGCACATAGATATAACCTAAAGACCCCGCAGGCAAGCCCGTCACATTCCAGCCGTGATAAATATACGAAATTGATCCACTGAGCGCAATTGGGAATCCCATCGTCGAACTGGTAGCAATGGCCGTGCGCATCGCAACATTACACCACACCAAAAAAGGCACGGTCATCGCGCCGCCGCCTGCACCGACAATGCTTGAAACAATTCCAATTCCCGATGCGACCGCCAGCAAAGCACGTGTTGATGGCACTTGCCGCAAAGTATTAGGTTTTTTATTTAACAAAGTTTGTGTCGCTGAAAATATCGCGAACAGTCCAAATAAAAACGCCATCAAGCGACTGTTCAGATAAGTTGACATCAGTGGTCCTAACCACGAACCCAAGATCATCCCCGGCACCAAGCGCCACACCAAGCGCCCATTGATCGCGCCATGCTGGTAATGCGAGCGCATCGACGCTAAAGACGTGAAGGTAATGGTCGATAAGGCGGTCGCAATGGCCATGTGGGTCACATGTTCGGGCGGGAAACCCCAAACGCCCATGAAATAGGTCATGAAGGGCACCAAAACCAAGCCACCGCCGACACCCAACAAGCCGGCGATAAATCCTGCCCCAGCGCCCAACACCAACAAGGCGATCAATGAGAACAAATCCATAGCAAAAATAATTGGGAGTGTGGAAGCGCAGAAAACAAAAACCGCCGCAACTGTGCAGTTGCAACGGTTAAGTGACAATGACACCTGACATATAAGAGCACTTCTATAAATACAGAATGTGCGGATGAAGTGCGAGGCGCACAGCACACAGAAACCGGAGCGTACATACAGTACGTGAGGATTTCGCGTACTGCGCAACAAAGCAATTCGCCGCAAAAATGAATTGATAGAAGTGCC
>JAVKMA010000306.1:0-7686 GCA_031538685.1 Burkholderiaceae bacterium
AGCGCGCCTAACAACACCCCAAACAGCGGCACTAAATTCAAAAAAACGCCCGCTCGCGTTGCCCCCATAAATTGAACACTCGCCGTGAACCAGGTATAGGCCAAGGTTGTTCCTAAAAACGCCAAAAACAACAAGCTGCCCCACGCGCTCATCGAATAATCAAATTGCGGTGCCAGCGCTTGACGCCAATTCACTTCAAATACCGCCATCACGCCTAGCATGACTGCGCCTATGCTGCAGGCATAAAAATTCACACTTAAGGGGGATAAAAAATCACTCGCGCGCCGACCGATAAAGGTATACGCCAGCCAGCTGAATACGCAACCGAGGATCAATAATTCGCCCAGACCTGCTTGCCCATTCCACAGCGTTAGCGGCGCGCCGTTGCTGACCACCCACACATTACCGCACAAACCCAAAGCGATGCCCAGGTACATTTGCACACTAAAAACTGACGCTTGATTGTGTAAGCGCCGCAGCAGGCCATCACACAGCGCGATCAAAACCGGCAAGCCGCTGACAATCAAAGCGCCCTGACCGGCAGGGATAATTTTTAACCCATGCAGAAAAAAATAGTTGTAGGCAAAAATTCCCGTCGCGCCCAAAAAAAATAGGCGCAGCCACTGCGATTTAGGTAATGCCGGCAGGCCGCCTTCGCGCCAACGGACCAAGCCCCACAGGGCCACACTGGCCAAAAAAAACCGAATGAAGGCGGCAGTGAAAGGTGCGATCTCTTGCGCCACCACACGGCCCGCGACCCAAGTCGCCCCCCAAAAAAATACGGTTAACAGCAATAAAAAATAGGGCATGAGCAGGCCTCAATCAAACCGCAATCAAACATAAATTATCGGCAACCGTGATATTACGAAAGTGATACTCCGGCATTGACGTTCCGGCAGCGACGCTATAAATAAGGGCGCGCCACTGAATGCCAACTCTTAAAAACGCCCCTTCCACCCCACAAAAGTGGTATTCCCCGTCACTTGCAACAATAAAGGTGTGCTGCGATTGTGCGCCCAATACCCAGCCGCCACGCCCAACGCCGCCGCCCCCAGCACGTCGGATTGCCAATGTCCTTGCGATTTCATTCGCGCAATTCCGTCGTAAATGGGTAACAAGGCCAAAGCGTAAACCAGCGGTTGTTCTTTGCCATATTCCAAAATCCATGGCGTGACCAGCGCAGTAGTCACCGCGACTTCGCCGCTGACAAAACTTTCATTACTGCCGCCTTGAAAAAATAAATCAGGATTGTCGCCATCGCGCGGCCGCGCGCGCGTGAAAACATTTTTCACTACGACAGCTCCCGCCAGCGCCGAAATAAACGCGTCGGTCCCTTGCCAATAGGTTTTACCCAGGCGACTGTCGTTACCGACCCACAGCGCGCCGCCGACCGTTGTCCCTAACGTCGCGTACAAAACGTTCCATTGCGTTTGCCGCGCAAAAATACCGCTTTCATCCTTTTCCCAACGATGATCAATCCCAAACGGGCCGCCCGATGAATTTTGAGCCTGTGCCGTGGCAAAGGTCAATCCGCTCAAAAAAATCACCGCGATCACGCTGGCAGAAAAGTTCGCAGACCAGTTTGCAGACCAGTTTGCAGACCAATTTACGCGCTTTAAAAAAGAGATTAAAAACGGTTTCAAAAAAATCATCGTCATAAATTTCATCATCATTTTAAAAAATATTCATTCAATCAGTTGATTACTCCGCAGTTGATTACTCATTTGCCCGAACCCACGTCGAAACACTCTCCAAGGCTTTTGACAGCGCGGCCACATTACTGCCGCCACCTTGTGCCATATCAGCGCGTCCGCCACCTTTACCGTCGATTGGGGTCAGAATATGTTGCAATAATTTACCTGCATGAAATTGCCCATTGCGCGCGATCAAATCAGCACCGACACCGACCAACACGCTGACTTTGTCCATTTCAATACACGCCAAAACGATCACGCCATCAAGCAATAAAGGTTTTAATTGATCGTACAAACGGCGCAATTCTTTGCTGTCGCCTTGTGGCAATTGATGCACGATCACGCGCGCGGCGTTAATTGTTTGCGCGGATTGCAATAATTTTTGCGCCGCAAAATGCGCCAAAGAATCTTGTGCGCCTTGCAACTGAATTTCTAATTGACGTTGTTGCGCCTGCATTTGCAGCACGCGCGATTCCAATTCCGAGGGCGTTGCTTTTAGTGCGGTGCACACGGCGTCTACCGTTTGATCCAACTCGCGCCAGCACTGCAAGGCCGCCGCACCGCAGACCGCTTCAATTCGACGAACACCTGCCGCAACACCTGATTCACTCACAATTTTAAAAATACCAATATCACCGGTTCGTGAAATATGCGTCCCGCCGCACAATTCACGTGACGGGCCAATGCCCAAAACACGCACGTCATCACCGTATTTTTCACCGAACAGTGCCATCGCACCGCTTTTAATCGCATCATCAAAACTCATGATCGTCGCGCTGCTGGCCTGATTCGCCAAGATCGCTTGATTCACGCCGTCTTCAATAGCGCGAATTTCGAGCGCGGTCATTGGGCTGTGATGAACGAAGTCAAACCGCGTCCGCTGTTCATCCACCAAAGAACCTTTTTGTTGAACATGCGCACCCAAGACCTGCTGTAAAAAATAATGCATCAAATGCGTTGCGCTGTGATGACGCATGATGGTTTGACGTCGCGCCACATCAACTTGCGCTTTAAGCAGTGCGCCTTCGCGCAATTGCCCCGTGTGTAAACGACCGTGATGTCCAAAAACTTGAGATTGAATTTTTTGAGTATCGGCGACGGTAAACACCACCTCATTGGCTCCCACCAAGACCCCCGCATCACCGACTTGCCCACCGGATTCCGCATAAAACGGCGTGGCCGCCAATACCACCACCGCATCTTCACCCGCCTTGATTGAGCTCACCCGAACGCCGTCGCGATACAAAGCTAGGACTGTTGTCTGCGCGATTTCTAATTCGGTGTAACCCTTAAATTCTGTCAAAGCCCCTTCAAATTCCAAACCGCCAGTTGATTTAAATTTACCGGCAGCCCGCGCTTGATTCTTTTGCTGCGCCATCGCCGCATCAAACGCCGCAACATCAACTTCAATACCACGCTCGCGACACACGTCCGCCGTCAAATCCAACGGGAAACCGTAGGTATCGTGAAGCTTGAATGCCAACTTTCCATCAAACACTTTGGATTCACTGGCCAAGGCCGTATTCAAAATCTCCATGCCAATTTCCAGTGTTTCAAAAAAGCGTTCCTCTTCGACACACAAAATGGTTTGTACTTTGTCTTTTTGCGTCACTAAATCAGGATAGGCGCCGCCCATTTCAGCCACCAGAGAGGGCACCAGCGTATTAAAGAAAGGTTTGCTCATCCCTAATTTATAGCCATGTCGAATCGCGCGCCGAATAATCCGACGCAACACATAACCACGCCCCTCGTTTCCAGGGATTACGCCATCCACAATTAAGAAACTGCACGCACGCAAGTGATCGGCAATCACGCGTAAAGATTTGTCTTCAATATCGCGGCACTGCGTGACTTTGGCAACGGCTTGAATTAAGCGCGCGAACAAATCGATTTCATAATTGCTGTGCACGTGTTGCAACACCGCAGCAATGCGCTCTAAACCCATTCCCGTATCGACACACGGCGCCGGCAATTTTTGTAAACTGCCATCAGCCTGCATATCAAACTGCATAAACACGTTATTCCAAATTTCGATATAACGGTCGCCATCCGCATCAGGACTGCCCGGTGGGCCACCCCATACGTCGGGGCCATGATCGTAAAAAATTTCTGAACAAGGACCGCAAGGCCCCGTATCCGCCATCATCCAAAAATTATCCGACGCGTAGCGCGCGCCTTTGTTGTCACCAATTCGCACCACCCGTTCGGCCGGCAAGCCAATCACTTTGGTCCAAATGTCGTAGGCTTCATCATCGTCTTGATACACCGTTGCCCATAATTTGTCCGCAGGCAGGCCATAGACCTTGGTCAGTAATTCCCAAGCCCACAATAGGGCATCGTGTTTGAAATAATCACCAAAACTCCAATTACCCAACATTTCAAAAAAAGTATGATGCCGCGCGGTATAGCCAACGTTTTCTAAATCGTTGTGTTTGCCCCCCGCCCGCAAGCAGGCTTGCACCGACACCGCGCGTTTGTAACCGCGCTGTTCTTTTCCTAAAAAAACGTCTTTAAACTGCACCATCCCAGAGTTGGTAAACAACAGGGTCGGATCGCTGTGAGGCACCAACGAAGCCGAGCGCACTATGGTATGCCCTTTGCTGACGAAAAAATCTAAAAATTTTTGACGGATTTGCGCGACATTCATGGTGGTCTCAACAAAAGAAAAATAACAAAAGGAAAATCGTAGAGAAGCGGCAGCAAAAGGCAAACAAGCTATTTTGCCTTGCTAAACAAGACGCCGATTATAGGAATCATCGCTTGACGCGATGCGCGCCCGATTTTGACGCGACGCTCATTATGAAACGCCAATGAAACTTGGATCAACACCTCGAACGATTTGAGTCAATAAACGTCCTCTACAATATCAAAGTCTTATCGATTGAAAAAAATCCGCTTTGTGCGCAACCTGACCTAAATTTGTGTGATGCTGACGCACTCGACACACCCTTACGACGCTATTATTTTTCGGAGTATTTCGTGATGAACCCATTTTTACTGCGCGCTTTCGCCCTTTTTTTTACGCTGTTCTTGAGTCTCAATTTGAGTCCCCGCGCATGGGCGCAAAACGCCGAACTCTTGAACGCCCCCGCCGCCTTGATTCCCGAAAAAGAGCTTTCTGACGCGCCCGAAAAAACCAACTTAACGCAACTGGACGAACAAGGACTTGACGATATCGTCGTGAACGCACCCGATCAAGAAGTGCGAAATGGCGAACGCAAAATTACCCAAAATCAAGCCAATGGCGTGATTAAAGAGATTGAAGTCAAAAGTACCCAATCGCGCTATGTATTACGCCCCCCGCTCAATGTCGGGGCGCAGACTTTGCAACCGGCGATGTGGGAACTGGGCACTTTTAACGAGAGCGCACGCAAAAATTCTGTCGCTATCGTCGAACCGCCCAGCACCGTGACCCCGACTCTACCTAAAAAATAATCCGTTTTTTGAGCGAAACAATCTGCGCATTATTTTTTCTTTTTTTACTTTATTGTTCTCATGGCCGTTTTTACGTCAGTCAGTTTGGATGAACTTAATCACTGGATAACGCGCTATGAATTGGGGCCCGCGAGCAAGATAGAAGGAATTAGCAGTGGCATCGAAAACAGTAATTTTTTTGTGAGCTTTGCGCATCAACCAACACAATGGGTGCTCACTTTATTTGAAAAACTTCAAGCCGAGCAATTACCGTTTTACTTGAATTTCATGACGCATTTAGCCGATAAAGGACTGCCGGTTCCGCGTCCTTTACCTGCGCGCGATGGCACTTTGTTTTCGACTTTGAATCAACGACCGGCAGTCTTGATCGCCAAACTCAGCGGCGCGTCCAATTTGACACCTGACGCCAGCACCTGCGCGCAAATGGGCGCGTGTTTAGCCAAAATGCATTTAGCCAGCACAGACTATTCTGGCGTATTAGAAAACCCCCGCAATCTGGCATGGAGCAAAGCCATTGCGCCGCATGTTGTGCCATATTTGACGCCATCACAATTGCAGCTTCTCACTACTGAGTTAGATATTCAAATCGCCGCTGCCGACCATTGCGCCGCCTTACCGCGCGGCGCGGTACACCTGGATATATTCCGCGACAACGTGATGTTTTTAGACCGCCAATTAACCGGCGTGTTTGATTTTTATTTTGCCGGCGTAGCTGCTTATGTTTACGATCTGGCGATTGCCGTCAACGATTGGTGCCTCACCCCGTCACGCGATCATTTTGATCCAGAACGGGTCAAGGCCTTTGTTGATGGGTATGGCGCGATCCGTCCACTCAACACCACGGAACAAAACGTCTGGCCCATTGTTTTACGCGGTGCAGCATTACGTTTTTGGTTATCGCGACTGTATGACTTTCATCAACCACGCAACGCGTCAATGTTGACTCCGCACGACCCCGCGCATTTTGAACGACTGCTACGTATCCATGCAGGTATTCATGCAGATATTCATGTCGGTATCCATACGCAAGCCGCGCCATGTGCGTCCGTCAATTCCGCAATGCCTACACAATATTTCATACAATAAGCGCTGACAAAAAACACGGTCTTCTTTGACGCACCTAGCCTCGTCATCAATTGATTACTTCAACCTCATCTATAGATACTTTTTTTCATGAATAAGTCCATTTCATTTCGCACCGGCGTTTGGTGGTTTGTCGAAGCTTGGCAAATTTTTCGGCGACAACCGCTGGTGTTAATCAGCATTTTTTCAATCTACTCGGCCGCGATGTTCGTGTTAGCAATCTTGCCGTTCTTAGGACAAATCATCAATATCGTATTGTTGCCTTTGTTCTCGGTCATTTTTATGAATGCCTGCCAAAGAATTTCTGCTGATGAACGAGTGGCGCTCGTCTCGCTGTTCAATATCCGTGCGATTCCTCATTATCAGCAGTTGCTCAAACTGGGCGGACTGTATTTGTTATTTTTATTGCTGGCCACGCTTCCTGGTTTGTATTTTTACGGTGATTCGTTCACTCAAATATTGCTTTCAGTGGCACAAAACGCTGAAGGCAATCTCGCACAAGTTTCCTTCCAACATCTATTAGGCGGCGTGATGCTCATTTCAGCCTGCTTATTACCGGTATTTTTAGCATTTTGGTTCGCCCCCAATTTGGTGGCGTGGCATAACATGCCCTTATTCAAGGCGCTATTTTTCAGCTTGATGGCCTGGCGCAAACATGTAATGGCGTGGTTGGGCTATATCTTGGTATTTGTTTTTATTAGCCTAGTCGTTCCAACTCTATTTGTTCTTGTCTCCGGTACAATCGCACCGCAGTTATTTGCAGCGCTGATCGTGCCTTATTTACTATGGGTATCGATAATGCTTTACTGCTCACTTTATCCTTGTTATCGCAGTTTTTTTAAGCAGTAAATTTGTCTCTCATTAAACAGAACCTGTCACGGATTCTACATTTTTGAGTATTTTTATTTTAAGGAGTGTTAACGATGTTAAAAAAATTAATCTTAGTTTTAGCTTGTGCATTAAGTTTTGGCTTGGCTCAAGCCGCAGACGTGAACTCTGCATCAGAAGCGGATTTAATTGCGGTTAAGGGCATTGGTCCAGCGAAAGCAAAATCCATCATTGAAAATCGTAAAAAATCACCGTTTAAATCATGGGATGATTTGATTTCGCGTATTCCAGGTATTGGCGAAAAAACAGCATTGAACATGTCAAAAGCAGGCGTTACTGTTGGCGGTCAAACCTATGCCATGCCTGCCGATGCCAAAAAAGCTGCATCTGCTGGAAAATCGGCTCCTGCCGCACCTGCTGCTCCAGCGGCTAAAGTTAAAGCTGCGCCTACAGCTGCGGCGTCAGCGTCAGCTTCCGCTAAAAAATAAAGTCTTATTTGCCATATCTGTCATTTTTAGCGTTTCCGCGAGTTGCTTGATTCTGACTCGCGGAAACGCTTCTGCGTATCAATTGAACGGCTCGTTCACAAATATCCCCAAATCCTGCAACAACTTCATTTGACGCGGTAAACAAATGCTTTTTAAAT
>JAVKMA010000307.1:0-3937 GCA_031538685.1 Burkholderiaceae bacterium
TGATTTACGTACCGCCAGCAGGTGCTGCTGAAGCAATTTGGGAAGCGGTTGATGCGGATCTGGATTTGGTTATTTGTATTACCGAAGGTATTCCTGTACGCGACATGATGGTGATTAAAGATCGCATGAGAAAACACAACAAAAAAACCTTGTTATTAGGGCCAAATTGCCCTGGTCTCATCACGCCAGATGAGATCAAAATTGGCATCATGCCTGGCCATATTCATAAAAAAGGGCGTATCGGCGTGGTTTCGCGTTCTGGCACTTTGACTTACGAAGCCGTGGGGCAATTAACCGCCCTGGGCCTGGGTCAATCTTCAGCTGTGGGCATCGGTGGTGATCCAATCAATGGTTTAAAACATATTGATGTCGTCAAAATGTTTAACGATGATCCTGATACGGATGCCATCATCATGATCGGTGAAATCGGTGGACCAGACGAGGCTAATGCCGCGTATTGGATTAAAGACAATATGAAAAAACCAGTTGTTGGCTTTATCGCAGGCGTGACTGCGCCCGCAGGCAAGCGTATGGGTCATGCAGGTGCGTTAATTTCTGGCGGTGCTGATACGGCTGAAGCTAAATTGGCTATCATGGAAGCTTGCGGTATTACGGTGACGCGTAACCCTTCAGAAATGGCGCATCTCTTGAAAGCGATGCTGTAATGATGTTTGTACGAGGGCGTTTTGGGTGGTCAGGTAAATGAGTGAATGAGTGATTCTGGTGCATGCCAGTGACTATTGAATCATTCATTAAGTCTGGACCAAACATTGCCTAAGCCCGAGTCAGTTAGAATGGGGCCCGAATGTCGCTATTTCTAATGATGTAGCGACATATTTTATTTTAGTGAAGGCAAAACCCAAGCATTTGTATTTTTTACTTTGAATTTTGCCTTTGTAGTTATTTTTAACGAGAGGATTTTATGGCGGTCGAACAAACTTTATCAATTATCAAACCTGATGCGGTACAAAAAAATGTCATCGGGCAAATTTACAATCGCTTTGAAGCGGCAGGTTTAAAAGTTATTGCCGCGCGTATGGCGTATTTATCACGTGCTGAAGCAGAGGGTTTTTATGCAGTACACCGCGCACGCCCTTTCTTTAAAGATTTGGTGGACTTTATGATCTCTGGACCCGTGATGATTCAGGTCTTGCAAGGTGAAAACGCCATCGCTAAAAATCGCGAATTGATGGGTGCAACAGATCCTAAAAAAGCAGACAAAGGCACCATTCGTGCAGACTTTGCTGACTCAATTGATGCAAACGCGGTTCATGGTTCAGACGCAGTAGAAACCGCGCAAATTGAAATTGCGTATTTTTTCCCCACCCTTGCGGTTTATCCACGTTAATTGCCGAGACTAAATCTTACTCAGTCAATCTCATTTGGCGTGAATCGCGATGAATGAGATCGTTAAATCGTTTTGATTTGACGATGTATTGTTGAGTAATCTCCAAAAGGTATGGACAAAATTAATCTCTTGAATTTTGATCTTGCTGGTTTAGAGGGTCTCTGTGCCGATTGGGAAGAGAAGCCTTTTCGGGCAAAGCAATGGATGCGTTGGATACATCAGTTTGGGGTGAGTGATTTTTCGCTGATGACGGATTTACCAGCGGCACTGCGTGCTCGAATGAATCAAGTTGCAGAAATCGTCGCTCCGACGATGACGAGTTCGCACCAATCTTCAGATGGCACTTGCAAATGGTTGTTTGATGTCGGCGCGGGTAACGCGGTAGAGAGTGTTTATATTCCTGAAGCACGGCGCGGTACTTTGTGTATTTCAACGCAGGCTGGTTGTGCGGTCAATTGTCGTTTTTGTTCAACCGGACGACAAGGCTTTAATCGCAATTTAAGCGTGGCAGAAATTATTGGGCAGTTGTGGTTTGCTGAATTCAATTTGCGTCAAAGCGCAGAAAATACAAACGCACAAACCGATATACCAAATCATACGCAGACAGCGCAAATAACGCAATTGACACAAACGACACGCAGTACTGATGATCGTGTTGTAACCAATGTGGTATTGATGGGAATGGGCGAACCTTTGCTCAATTACGATAATGTGGTGCATGCTTTGCGTTTGATGTTGGATGATCGCGCTTATGGCTTGTCGCGACGTCGTGTGACCTTATCAACCAGTGGTGTTGTTCCTATGATTGATCGCTTGGCGCAAGATTGCCCAGTGGCTTTGGCGGTGTCTTTACATGCTCCGACCGATCAATTGCGGGACTCATTGGTGCCATTGAATAAAAAATATCCCCTGCGTGAATTAATGGCAGCGTGCCGCCGCTATTTAGAGTTTGCGCCGCGAGATTACGTGACTTTTGAATACTGTATGTTGGATGGTGTGAATGATCGAGAGATTGATGCGCGAGCACTCATTGATTTGGTACAAGATGTGTCATGTAAATTTAATTTAATACCGTTTAATCCTTATCCGGAATCCGGTTTGCGAACTTCTTCAGTGACGGCGATCGCGCGGTTTGCAGAAATTTTACAAAACGCTAATATTGTCACGACAGTGCGAAAAACTCGCGGCGACGATATCAATGCAGCTTGCGGTCAATTGGTCGGCGAAGTCAAAAATCGAATCAAAATTCCAATCAGATTGGCGGCATAAATTTTGGACTAAGCGGGCGACGCAAAATAATAGTAAACAATAGATTTTTTGTGCAGTGCTTTAATTTTAAAAATCAAACGAATGGAAAATACGATTGACTCAGTTCCTGCTCTTGATGATGTTTGGAAACAAATCGGTAATCAACTGAAAGAGGCTCGAATTCAGCGTCACATCGCGATTGCCGATGTGGCCGATTATTTGAAAATCAGTGTTCGTAAAGTTGAAGCCCTAGAAAACGCGCAATTAGATCAATTGCCTGCAGTGACTTTTACTAAAGGTTTTGCGCGGAGTTACGCCAAATTATTACAGCTGGATATTACGAATTTATTGGATCAAATTTCGACTGAAAGCAAAGTTGAACCGCACCCTGATATGCGAATGGCGCCGCGCAAAATTGTGCATGCTTACCCAAGCCGATCATCGACGCGTTTTGTGCGCAAACTATTGCTTTCTTTGTTGCTGATGGCTTTGCTAACACTGGGATTTTTAGGCTTGCGGTATTTGAATTCGCGTACAACAGAAGCTACGGATGTTTCAAGTACTGCGGTCAATGCCAGCAGTGCTTTGGCTGTAGCGAGTATAGATGCTGCCAAAAGTTCTAAGGACAGTTCCACTACAGCAGACGCTAAAACGAGCAGCGTTGCCAGTCAGCTTGCCTCTAATCACGCGACTGAGGATTCAGTTAAACGAGCAAATATAAGCGCGGCGTCATTATCAGTAAGCAACACAGTAGTAGCTTCGGATAAAGCAACAGCTGTGGTACCAGCAAAACAAACAGCCAAGGTCGCCGTACAAATTCTTGGCGATACTTGGTTGCAGGTGCTCAATAAAAGCGGAAAAATTATTTCTGACCAAAGTTATCAGGCCGGTCAAAAAGAAGAGCTGACCGTAGATATCCCTGCGCAAATTATTGTCGGTGACGTTAAATCAGTGCAACTGCAATATCAAGGAAAACGCTTACCTTTGATGTCGAATCACGGCGTTGGTTTCGCTGAAATAAAGGAATAAGACCGTTGGAAACAACTCAAGATATTCAATCACGTTCTCAAGTTATCGTTCGCCAGGGCGATAACGAGGTAGTTTTAGGTGGTGGTGCGCCGGTAGTGATTCAGGCGATGACCAATACCGAAACCGCTGATATTACGGCCACGACACAACAGGTCCAAGCATTAGCGCAAGCGGGCGCTCAAATGGTGCGTATTACGGTGGATACTGCCCAAGCCGCCGCGGCGGTTCCTTATATTCGCGAACGTTTAAATATGCTGTCGTGTTCAGTGCCCTTGATAGGTGATTTTCACTATAACGGGCACACGCTATTAA
>JAVKMA010000308.1:0-2279 GCA_031538685.1 Burkholderiaceae bacterium
AAGTCCACGCCCGTCAATGCGCCGCCCACTCAAACCTAACACCCTGTTTGTTTGAATACGTGTATTTGGCGCGTCCCGATTCGACGATGAATGGCGTATCGGTATACGCGGCGCGTGCGCAAATGGGGCAAACCCTCGCGCGCCGTATTGCGGCTGAAATACGCTCTGGTGAAATTGATGTCGTCATGCCGATTCCAGACTCTAGCCGCCCCGCCGCGATTGAATGCGCGAGCGCGCTAAACCTTAAATACCGCGAAGGTTTTATCAAAAATCGTTATATCGGACGCACTTTTATCATGCCCGGCCAAGCCGTACGAACCAAATCGGTACGTCAAAAGCTCAATCCCATTGGTACTGAATTTGCGGGCAAATCAGTATTACTGATTGATGATTCGATCGTGCGCGGAACCACCAGTCGCGAAATTATTCAAATGGCGCGCGCCGCTGGCGCCCGACGCGTGATTTTTGCGTCAGCTGCACCACCGGTGCGTTATTCCAATGTCTATGGTATTGATATGCCCACGCGCCATGAGCTGATTGCGCATGGACGCAGCATCGAACAAATATGCCACGAATTAACTGCCGATCAATTGGTGTTTCAAGATCAAGTCGATTTGGAAAATATTTTGAAGGGCATCAACCCAAAATTGAATACTTTTGAAGCCTCGTGTTTTGATGGCAACTACATCACGGGCGATGTGAGCCCTGATTATTTGCGCTGGTTAGAGCAAGCAAAAAACGCTCGGTCTTAAAACACCCAGCTCACTGCAAATGCTCTATGTCCCTATGCTCTATGCCCCTATGCTCTTATGTCCAATGCCAAAGAATTTCGCTGTTTAATCGCCCCCGATTCTTTTAAGGGCAGTCTGAGTGCAGCCGAAGCGGCACGCCACTTATCCGCTGGCGTCTTGCGCGCCATTCCTTTTGCACAAATCACCTGTTTGCCGATTGCCGATGGCGGCGAAGGCACTGCCGAAGTCATTTTTTCAATCCTGGGTCAAACCTGGGTGCATTACACCGTCACCGATGCCAATGCTCAAGCGCGCCAAATTCCAGTCGCACTGTGTCAAGCGCCCCACATCGGCCACTTTGCGGTGTTTGATGTGGCGCACATTATTGGATTACCACACGCCACTATCGAACCCGCGCAGCGCACCACCAAAGGCGTGGGCGAACTGATTGCGCAATTGATTGAAACGCGGGTTACGCAAGCGCCGCATCACAAACTGGATGCGATTGTGATTGGACTGGGCGGTTCATCAACCATGGATGCCGGCGCGGGAATGTTGTCTGCGCTGGCGTATGATTTTTATGATCACTCGGGGCGAATGATTGCGCCCTCTTTCGCTAACTTGAATCAGATCACGCGCTTGAAAGCAAAAGCGGATTGGCACAAAAAGTGGCAAAAAAGCGGGCACCAAAATATGCCGCGCTTAATCGCTTTGACCGATGTGACCTGCCCTTTGATTGGACAAAATGGCGCAAGTTTGACTTTTGGTGCGCAAAAAGGGTTTACCGATTTGTTAGAAGCCGATCACACCCTCGCTGCGTTTGCACAGTTATTTGAAACAGAATTACACAAGGTTCTGAATGATGCCAGCACAGATTCAAGCCAAAATTACGCGAATCTCTGCGGCGCTGGGGCTGCGGGCGGTCTGGGTTTTGGCCTGGCATGTTTAGGCGCGCAATTGGAATCAGGCGCATCGTTTATTTTTACGGTCATGAATCTACACTCGCAAATCACGCAATACGATTGGGTGATCACCGGTGAAGGGCGCTCTGATCAACAAACTGTAATGGGAAAAGGTCCAGCAATGATTGCGGCACTGGCGAAAAAAAATGGGGTTCCCGTGACCTTGATTTCCGGCAGTATTGAACACTGCGCGTCATTGGATGCGGCGTTTGATGGCTGTTTTTCAATCACCTCCGGCCCTTTGTCTTTGCGTGAGGCGATGGAACAGAGCGCGACTTTACTTGAGCAAACTGCTTTTCAAGTGGCGACACTACGAATCATTTAAGCGCGGTGCGCCGGCAAATGCTGTGGCGATGACTGCGGTAAAAATTTTAAGCTCGCAATATCACAAGCGCTAAATACTAAATTTGGGATCCAACACCCAAAATATATTGCCCTAGAAATATTTTCCTGGCGTAAAAAGCCCTGCTATCGCTTCCGTGGCCGGCTCCTTTAGTTCTCGGCTGGATATAATATCCCATCCTTCCCGTTAAATAACTCATTCCACGAGAAGGATCTGCTAAACAGGTTCTCACTAACTCATAGT
>JAVKMA010000309.1:0-2657 GCA_031538685.1 Burkholderiaceae bacterium
ACGCCGTAGGCGATAGTAGTTTGGTCGAATAATTTTCAGCGTATGCTCGTAAGTTTTTGCTATTGATGGAAAAACCATTTGTTTATTTGTTTTAGGGTCTATCTCCGGCTATTTCGATTGAACAAAAAGCGACTTCGCACAATCCGCGTTCAACCGTTGGAACAGTCACCGAAATTCACGATTACTTGCGCCTGTTGTATGCCCGCGTTGGGACGCCGTATTGTCCCGATCATCCCGGGCACGCCTTGCAAGCGCAGTCGGTATCGCAAATGGTTGATAGTGTCCTGACCGATTGCGCGGACGCACGGATTTTGATTTTGGCACCAGTGGTGTTAAACCGTAAAGGCGAACACCTTGATTTTTTCACCAATATGCAATCGCAAGGTTTTGTGCGTTTTCGTATTCAAAGCGGTACGGGAAAAGCCAAAATTTACGAAGTCGATGATTTGCCGACTTTGAAAAAGAATGAAAAACACACCATCGATGTCGTGGTCGATCGTCTGCGCATTGCACCAGAACACAAGCAACGTTTAGCCGAAAGCCTGGAAGCCGGACTGCGCATTGCGGATGGACGAGTGCAAGTTTTTAATTTAGATACTGAACAAGAAACAATTTTTTCGAATCGTTTTGCCTGCCCAATGTGCGGTTATGCCTTGCAAGAGTTAGAACCGCGTTTGTTCTCGTTTAACAATCCGGTCGGTGCCTGTGGTACTTGCGATGGTTTGGGCACAACGCATTTTTTTGATCCGGCGCGTATCGTTGCTTATCCGCATTTAAGCTTGGCCAGCGGCGCGATTAAAAGCTGGGACAAGCGTAATCCGTTTATGTTTTCGATCATCAAAAGCGTGTTGGCGCATTACAAGGTGGATATCAATACGCCCTTTGAAGAGATGGCGGAAAATGTTCAACAGGCAGTGTTGCACGGATCGGGCAAAGAAGAAATTTCGTTTGAGTACGCGCATGAGCACGGCTCTAGCCGCAAAAAACACGCGTTTGAAGGTGTCATTCCAAACTACGAACGACGTTATCGCGATACGGATTCTTTAGCGGTCAAAGAAGAGCTCTCGCAATACATCAATCGGCGACTGTGTATTGATTGCGGTGGTTCGCGTTTAAAACCCGCTGCGCGTTTTGTGCGCATTGGTGAAGATTTGTTTAATGGAGTCCCTGGACGCGCGATTTATGATTTGTCGGCCTTGTCCTTAAAGGAATGTTTGCAGGTCTTTCAGCATTTGACTTTGAGCGGGGCGAAAGCCGAAATTGGTTCGCGCATCATCAAAGAAATCGCCGCACGCTTGAGTTTTTTGAACAACGTCGGTTTGGATTACTTGTCTTTAGATCGTAGTGCTGAAACCTTATCTGGTGGCGAATCACAACGGATTCGTTTGGCCTCGCAAATTGGGTCTGGCCTAACCGGTGTAATGTATGTTTTGGATGAGCCTTCGATTGGTTTGCATCAACGCGACAACGATCGTTTGATTAAAACGCTGAAACATTTGCGCGATTTAGGTAATAGTGTTTTGGTGGTGGAACACGATGAAGACATGATACGAGCGGCGGACTATGTGATCGATATGGGTTTGGGTGCCGGCGTACATGGCGGTGCGGTCATTGCTCAAGGTAAGGCTGCAGATATTGAAAAAAATAGCGAATCACTCACCGCCCAATATTTGAATGGCACCTTGTCCATCAAAGTGCCTGAACAACGACACCTGCCTGATCCAAATAAACAATTGGTGGTTAAAGGCGCGCGCGGCAATAATTTAAAGGCGGTCAACTGCACCATTCCGGTTGGTTTAATGACGTGCATCGCGGGGGTATCAGGGTCGGGAAAATCAACTTTGATTAACGATACTTTGTACGCGGTTGCCGCACATGAACTCAATCGCGCACAAACTGAACCAGCTCCGCATGATGCGATTGAAGGGATGGAGCATTTCGATAAAGTGATCGCGGTAGATCAATCGCCGATTGGTCGCACACCGCGTTCTAATCCGGCGACGTATACCGGATTGTTCACGCCGATACGCGAGTTATTCGCCAGCGTGCCACAGTCCAAAGAGCGCGGTTATCAAGCCGGTCGCTTTTCGTTTAACGTGAAAGGCGGACGCTGCGAAGCTTGCGAAGGTTATGGCGTGTTGAAAGTGGAAATGCATTTTCTGCCAGATATGTATGTGCCTTGCGATACGTGCAAGGGTAAACGTTATAACCGCGAAACACTCGACGTGCATTACAAAGGCCGCAACATTGCGCAGATTTTGGATATGACGGTTGAGGATGCCTACCAATTTTTTAACGCGGTGCCAGCCCTGGCGCGAAAATTGGATACCTTGTTGCAAGTTGGCCTGGGTTATATCAAATTGGGCCAAGCCGCAACCACATTGTCTGGTGGCGAGGCGCAACGGGTAAAGTTGTCTTTGGAACTGTCCAAACGCGACACCGGTCGTACTTTATATATTTTGGATGAACCGACCACGGGTTTACATTTTCACGATATTGATTTGTTGTTGAAAGTCTTGCATCACTTGCGTGACATGGGCAATACCGTCGTGATCATTGAACATAATTTAGATGTGATTAAAACCGCTGACTGGGTGATTGATTTGGGCCCAGAAGGTGGCAATGGAGGCGGTTTGATTTTGGCGACGGGAACGCCT
>JAVKMA010000310.1:0-3698 GCA_031538685.1 Burkholderiaceae bacterium
ATTGCGGATCACCGACAGATGCTTGGCGAAAGGTCTGCAAGGTATTCGCAGCAAAGCGAATAATGATCGGATGCCAAATACGATCGTGTTTCATCTCGATCAAAATTTGTTGGGCGATTTGACGCGCTTGCGACTCACTCATTCCAACATGAATCGCTTGTGCGATCTGTTTCACTGCGGTTTGCGTGAGCGCACGCGCCGATAACATTTTGTTCACATCAAAAGCGCTGCCGACCTGCTCTTTCGCCAGAAGTCTTGAATTGGGTTGGCTGGGATTGGTGTGATCAGTCATCGTGAATAAGGATCGTTAATAGAGGAATGATTGAATCGTGCAGGCTTTTACATGCCCTGATAAATTGGACCTTCGCCGCCTTGCGGCGTGACCCAACGGATATTTTGTGTCGGGTCTTTGATGTCACAGGTTTTGCAGTGAATACAATTTTGCGCGTTGATTTGTAGACGTGACAAGCCATCGGTATGACCAACACCAGTGTCTGGCACCGCAGGGTCTTTCACCATTTCGTAAACCCCCGCAGGGCAGTAGCGGGTGTCGGGCGCGTCAAACTGTGCCACGTTGATAGTGTGATGTTGCGCCATGCTGGTCAATTGCAAATGACAGGGTTGGTCTTCTTCATGATTGGTATTGCTTAAATAGACTGAAGACAGACGATCAAAGGACAACACGCCATCGGGTTTGGGGTAACTGATGGGGATCGCTTGCGCGGCGGGGATCAAGCGCGCGTGATCAGGTGCGCCCAAAGACAGCGTCCACGGTGCTTTGCCGCGTAACACCAATTGCTCAAAACCAAACAACAGTGCGCCTTGCCACATACCATGCTTCATATATGGTTTGAAATTGCGCGTGCGTTTCAGTTCGTCGGCTAACCACGATTGTGCGAAGGCTTGTGGATAGTCGGTCAACTCGTCGTGTTGACGTTGCGCCGCCAGCGCTTTGACCAGCGCTTCTGCCGCCAACATCCCCGATTTAATTGCCGCGTGTGTGCCTTTGATTTTTGCCGCGTTTAAAAATCCCGCATCGTCGCCAATCAAAGCGCCACCAGCGAAAATCAATCGAGGCAGGCTTTGCCATCCCCCTGCCGCAATCGCGCGCGCGCCGTAAGACAAGCGTGTACCGTTTTTGAGTTGGGCGCCGATGACGGGATGGGTTTTAAAACTTTGGAACTCTTCAAAGGGTGATAGGTGTGGGTTGCGGTAATTCAGTCCCACCACATAACCGATTGCGATTAACCCATCGTCTAAATGATAGGCAAAACCACCGCCGTAGTCATGGTTGCTCAGCGGCCAGCCAAAACTATGTTGCACGCGTCCTACATCGTTTTGCGGTACGCGCCAGAGTTCTTTAAAACCTAAGGCATAAGTTTGGGCTTGCGGACGTAGTGCAAATTGTTCTTCTAATTGACGTCCCAAATGGCCACGACAACCTTCAGCAAACAAAGTGTATTTGCCACGAATCTCAACCCCGGGTTGAAATTGCGGGCCCTCGCTACCATCCCGTTGGCGCCCCATATCACCGGTGATCACACCGATCACGGCGTGATTGCTGTCATACAAAACCTGTTGAGCGGCAAAGCCTGGAAAAATTTCAACGCCCAGCGTTTCTGCGATTTCACCCAATTGTTTGACCAAAAATCCCAAACGCACAATGCGATTGCCGTGATTCTGTAAATCAGGAGGCAGTAAAAAATTGGGAATGGGAAAGGCGCGTGTGGCGTTTAAAAATAAAAACTCATCGTGTGTCACCGCCGTACCGATTGGCGCATCAATGAATTGCGGCAATAACTCGTTTAAGGAACGCGGATCAATCACTGCGCCCGATAAAGTGTGCGCGCCAATTTCAGCCGCTTTTTCTAACACACAGACTGAAATACTGGTATTGCGTTCTTGTGCCAATTGTTTAATGCGGATCGCGGCGGCAAGTCCTGCGGGACCGCCACCCACAATTACCGCGTCATATTCCATGATGTCGCGTTCAGTTGTCATATAAAAGATGAGAAAAAGCTAAGAAAAAAAATAATAAAAGCGGCGCAGTAGATTGCGCCGACATCTTTGTCGTCATGCCAACCCAGTTTTATGGATACAGGCCACGCAACTCTCGCGCTTGCAAAATTCGTGTGCACGCCACGATATAAGCCGCAGTGCGCAAACTGACCTTGTGATCCACGCCGACTTGCCACAAAGCATCAAAGGCTTGAGTCATCAGTTCGATTAAGCGTTTGTTGATTTCATCTTCGTTCCAAAAGAAACTGGAAAAATCTTGCACCCACTCAAAATAACTGACGGTGACGCCGCCGGCATTGGCAATGACATCGGGAATGACCAAGATGCCACGATCTTTCAAAATGTCATCGGCTTGCGGGGTGGTTGGGCCATTAGCGCCTTCGACCACCATTTTGGCTTGAATCAAATGTGCATTTTTTTCGGTGATTTGTGTTTCTAGGGCCGCTGGAACCAAAATATCGCAAGGCGTTTGCCAAAAATTTTCATTAGGAATGGACTCTGCGTTGCTAAATCCTTCCACGCTGCCGTGTTGGGCAACATACGCCATTAACTTGACGACATCCAGTCCAGAGGCTTGATACACCGTGGCTTTGTGGTCTTGTACCGCAACGATTAGCGCACCGGCTTCAGCGAATAATTTGGCACTGATACCACCGACGTTACCAAAGCCTTGCACCGCAATTCGCGCGCCTTTCATCGGCAAGCCTAAACGGGTCGCAGCAGCGGCTGCAACAGTAAACAAACCCCGCCCAGTGGCCTCATTACGCCCGACTGAACCGCCTAAAGAAATCGGTTTGCCCGTCACTACGCCGGTCGCGGTCGAACCTTGATTGACTGAATAGGTGTCCATCATCCACGCCATGATTTGCGAATCAGTGCCGACGTCAGGCGCTGGAATGTCTTTATGTGGTCCGATGACGATGTTGATTTCGCTGGTATAACGTCGGGTTAAACGTTCTAATTCTGCGCGTGATAAAGTTTTAGGATTGACGCGAATGCCTCCTTTTGCGCCGCCATAAGGAACATTCATCGCCGCATTTTTAATTGACATCCACGCTGACAAGGCCATCACTTCAGATAGC
Organism: Burkholderiaceae bacterium; assembly: GCA_031538685.1. Classification (GTDB taxonomy): domain Bacteria; phylum Pseudomonadota; class Gammaproteobacteria; order Burkholderiales; family Burkholderiaceae; genus JAVKLU01. The sequence continues at coordinate 3,102 of JAVKMA010000310.1, forward strand.
GTCACATCGTGGTGATAGCGCACGCCGCCTTTACCAGGCCCGCGTGAGACATTGTGTTGCACGCGATAGCCTTCAAAATGCGCGACGCTGCCGTTGTCTAATTGAATCGGTACATCAACAATCAAAATTCGTTTCGGGCGTTTTAAAGTTTCGATCCAGCGCGTTAAATGTCCCAGATAGGGCGCGACACGATCGACTTGTTGTAGGTAAGTTCCCCATGGGCCGACTTCATTGGAGTTTAAATAAGAGGGCAGTGCGTTGGGTGTTAATAATGAGGTTTTGTTATCCATATGATTTCCTTTTTATGGCAAGATAAGAATCAGCGCAAAACCATGATTAGTCATGGTCTAAACGACAATTTAAGGGGACAAAAATAAATTCTAACGAGGTAAAAATTTAGAATTTATCGGACAACGGGGACGACGATTATGGCGCAGATTTTTTTAAAGTATCTTGAGGGCACTTCTATCAATACAGAATGTGCGGATGAAGTGCGAGGCGCACAGCACACAGAAACCGGAGCGTACATACAGTACGTGAGGATTTCGCGTACTGCGCAACAAAGCAATTCGCCGCAAAAATGAATTGATAGAACTG
>JAVKMA010000311.1:0-5075 GCA_031538685.1 Burkholderiaceae bacterium
ATATTAGAAGAAGGCATTACTGAAGCCGGTGCCATGTCATCTTGGACGGCTGCGGCGACGAGCTATTCAACGCACAACTTGGCACTATTGCCTTGCTATATTTTTTACAGCATGTTTGGCTTCCAGCGCGTCGGTGATTTGATTTGGGCTGCGGCCGACCAACGCGCGCGTGGTTTTTTGATTGGTGCCACGTCGGGGCGCACTACGCTGGGCGGGGAAGGTTTGCAACACCAGGACGGGAGCAGCCACTTAAGCGCATCCACCATTCCCAATTGTCGCGCCTACGACCCTGCATTTGCGGGTGAACTTGCCGTCATCGTTGATCATGGCGCCAGGCGCATGTTGGAAGAACAAATTGACGAGTTCTACTATGTCACGGTCACTAACGAGAATGTGGACAATCCCAGCCTGCCCGCGACGGCACATGCTGGCGTGTTGCAGGGCCTGTATCTGCTGCGTCAGGGCGCCGTGCAACAGCATCGGGTTCAACAGCATCGGGTTCAACTATTTGGCAGCGGCGCGATCATGGGAGAAGTGCTAAGGGCCGCGACCATCTTAGAGGACGAACACGGAATTGCTGCCGACGTTTGGAGCGTGACGAGCTATATCGAGTTGGCGCGTGAAGGCCTTGTACAAGAGCGCTTGTGGCGTCAGGGTGAGCGGGAAAGTGTCGACAGTTGGTTTGAAACCATGCTGACCGCCACAGAGGGGCCGATCATTGCCGCCACCGACTATGTGCGCGCACTACCTGAAATGGTGCGTGCCTTCGTTCCGCCCGGGCGGCGTTACATCACATTGGGCACAGACGGGTTTGGACGCAGCGACTCCCGAGCGGCATTGCGCGCCCATTTTGAAGTGGATGCGCAAACCATCGTACAAGCCAGTTTGCGCGCTATGGATCAAAGCGGCTAAAGCGGTGAAATCGCCACTTAAAACGATGTCGTTATCAAGCGCATCTTGGGCGGCAAGCTCACGCACCATTTGGCCTATGCGCAGAGTCAAGATAAGTCTCGGGGGCCGCCCAACCACCGCGGACGTCACCCATCTAAACGCCGCCGCGCCATGCTGCAAAAGCACGCGCTTGAAAGTGGCTTCCCGCCAGTGAAAGATGATGAAAAAGCGGTGGGCTACATCAAATCAATTTGAATTATTTAGATCGCTTTTAAATAGCTGAAGATTATCTTCAACAAGTCGCCGACCAACCAAAGAGGATCCATTTATGTTTAGATGATTTCGGTCACGGTATAAAATAAATTTATCTGCAGCCATACTACAACTCTCGTTATCGCAAAGATATTTGCCTACAGATAAAAGCCTTACGGACGGACGATTTTCCACAACCTTCATTAATGAATCAAGATATATTTCTGATTGCGACTTGGCTATTGATAATGGTATTTTGCATTCATTAGTCGATCCAAAACGACGACGTCCTTCGCATTTTTCAGGGTCGAATGGAAAGGCTGGAACATCATCTATGAGATATACCGCCTTTCCAGAACTTGATAGGACATCAATGACCTTCAATAATTCTTTATCCAGCGTTGATTCTTTCGGGATCTGTGAAACTCTTTCCATCCAACGCATTGTCAAAATGACAGCTTTTATGGCTTCATTTTTAATCACCGATTCATATATCTTGATGAAATCTGAATTATCTAAAAATGGTGGACTTGACTTAATATAAAAAACGATATTTTTATTTGGCAGGGCTTCAGCCATTCCAATAAAAAGATGTTCAGCATGACTGTCACCAACAATAGCAATATCAATTTGATCAGATCGCTTAGATTGCATACATCTTGTGTAGACATCCCATTTCAACGCTTTATCAAGAATTTCTTTAGGCCCGCATAAAAAATATTTATTAGCTATGTATTTGTGAAATTCAATATGACCTGTATCGCCATTTAGATTCTTCTGACTGTAACTTCTAAAAGTCAACCCGTCGCGTACATAAGCGTTGTAGCCCACAAATCCAACCACTGCCATCAATCCGCACAGCGCGCCAATTTTCCAGCGGTAGCCGCGTGGATGTTGGCTTGCGCGAAACCATTTGCCCCACCACGTGCCGTAGCGCAAGGGTTTTTCTAGCCCTATATAAGTTAAATACGCCAATACAAAACTGGCGGCCACCGCCGCAATACGCACGGTACGCGAAGGTGTTGCGCCATCCAAAATCCGCGCAAAACTAAGCAATGGCCAATGCCACAAATACAGGGGATAGCTAATTAAACCCACACCCACCAACAAACGATTGGATAAGACGCGGCGATTGAGCCACGCGGGTTTGCTGCCCGCGCCCGCAGCCAAAAGTGCGAGCGTCGCTACGCACAGCAATAAAGTATTGTGACTAGGCCAAGGCTTGTCTTTTGTGAGCTTGAATAGAGCCAAGGCAATGAGGGCTGCGCCAAAGCTTGCCGCGGCGTTTTTGCACCAAGTGCGCCAAAAATCGGGACTGGGCGCAGGCACATGACCCTGCTGATAGACCAAGGCCAGCCATGCGCAGGCCAGTTGTTGACTTAGGCGATGAACGATGCGATGCGTAAGTTGCCAAAAATATAATTGTCCTGTCCTGTCCTGTCCTGTCCTGTCCTGTCCTGTCCGCCTAGTGCGTCCCATTTGTGTTTGATGCGCTGACGCATGACCGCAAAAGGTTTCATCACCTGCACATAGGCTAGAGCGGCACCTGCCAGCAATTCCCAAAACCGTGTTTGCGGTGAAAAGAAGGCTCCGACGGCGTCAACGCTCATGCGGTTGCGCATCACGGCATACGAAATCCACGCAAGCAAAAGAGTCGCGGTGAGCACGTTCAATCGCCTCTTCCACAGCACCCACAGCGCCAAAGGCCACAGTAGATAAAACTGCTCCTCTACGCCCAAAGACCAGAGGTGCAGCAAAGGTTTGGTCTCGGCCGCATTGTCGAAATATCCTGCTTCGCCCCACAACACCCAATTGGCAACAAAGCCCGCGCCAGCGGCAATGTGTTTACCCAGTTGTTTGTATTCATTGGCAAATAAACTAAACCAACCAAAGGCGTAACAAGCGACCAGCACCATCAGAAAGGCAGGAAAGATGCGCACGATGCGGCGAGCATAGAAGTGGGCAATAAATCCCATGAAGTTGTGCCAACCCATTGCAGGCAAGGCTTGCAGTTGATTGAGCAAAATGCCAGTGATCAAAAAGCCCGACAGCACGAAAAAAATATCCACGCCAACAAAACCGCCGTGCACCCAATTGGGAAAGGCATGAAAGCCGATGACGGCAAGCACCGCGATGGCACGCAGCCCATCAATGTCGGGGCGGTAGGTGACGCGATTGAACGCATCAGAATACTGGCCAGTTGGCAAAAGGGGGGCGAAGAAAAAACGAATGACGGTGCGCGCGCAGGTGTCAATAAATACCTTAATTTGATTAAAGAGCATGGTAATAGAATTTTCGAGGTAAAGTAAAAACCCGATGCCGGCGTCATTGTTGAAATATCCTGTTTCGCCGCGTAGCACCATATTGTCAGCCAGCAACGCAACAAAAAAACGCGCCAGCAGATTAGTGTATATTTTAGTGCGTCGGCTATTTCACACTGTTGACGAAGCAACACGTGTCGCTCTTGGAGCAAAATGCCAATAATTAGAAACCCCGTTAGCACAAAGAAAATATCGACGCAGACAAAGCCGAAACTAAATTGATCGAGACACATCAAATTCACACAAAGGAGAACATCTTATGGAAGCAATTTGGATTAAAAATTACCCCGCTGGTGTGCCAGCGACGATTGATCCCTCAGAATATCCATCTTTAGTTCACGTATTTGATGAGAGCGCCAAAAAATTTGCCCAACGCCCCGCTTATCACAGCATGGGGGTTGATTTGTCGTATCAAGAACTGGACGAAAAAAGTCTAGCGTTTGGGCAATTTTTATCCTCTATTGGAGTTCGTCCGGGCGATCGCGTTGCCTTAATGATGCCCAATATTTTGCAATACCCCGTTGCCCTATTTGGCACGCTGCGCGCCGGTGCCATAGCGGTCAACTGCAATCCCTTGTACACCGCGCCCGAACTACAGCAGCAACTCAAAGACTCTGGCGCACAAACCATCGTCATCCTAGAAAATTTTGCGAACACCCTGATCAAAATCATCCCAGAAACTGTGATTACCAACGTGGTGGTCACCTCTTTAGGCGAATTATTGGGCGCGGTCAAAGGTACGATCATCAATCTGGCTGTGCGTCATATTAAAAAAATGGTACCGGCTTGGGAGCTGTCAGGTCACTACTCATTTCAAGGGGCACTGGCACGTGGCGCGCAATATCAGGGGTTTAACGCGGCTGCCGTCAAAGCACAATTGTCACATGATAGCTTGGCATTTTTACAATATACCGGCGGCACAACAGGCCCCTCAAAAGGCGCGATGTTGTCGCATGGCAATATGGTGTCTAACGTACTGCAATCATGTGCGTGGATTGGCGCGGGCGGACGTGAAGGTGGTGAAACCATCATTACTGCATTGCCGCTATATCACATTTTTGCTTTGACAGCGAATTGTTTGACCTTTATGCGATTTGGCGCGAAAAATATTTTGATCGCCAATCCGCGCGACATTCCTGGATTTATCAAAACGCTGGCGAAACATCAATTTACCGTTTTTACCGGCGTCAACACTTTATTTAACGCATTATTAAATCACCCTGATTTTTCAAAATTGGATTTTTCGTCTTTACGTTTGACTTTAGGGGGCGGTGCTGCGGTACAACAAGCCGTCGCCGACAAATGGCTCGCCGTCACGGGCGTTACTTTGGCACAAGCCTATGGTTTAACCGAAACCTCACCTGCGGTCACGATCAATCCTTTGTCTAAAGATGCCATCAATCAATCAATCGGCCTGCCGATTTCCTCAACCATAGTATCGATTCGCGATGAAGCCGAAGTCGAGGTCGCACAAGGCGAACTGGGTGAAATTTGTGTCAAAGGCCCGCAAGTGATGTCGGGTTACTGGCAAAAAGAGGACGAAACGCGAAAAGTATTTTGTGCCGATGGTTTTTTAAAAACGGGCGATATTGGTTACATCAATCCGCAAGG
>JAVKMA010000312.1:0-9821 GCA_031538685.1 Burkholderiaceae bacterium
AAGTCTAGCCCACCCATTTTGCACTGCATCATTTTTATCATAAACATTCAGAACAGGTGCGCCTGATGCCAATTTGTTGGTATCTAAGGTTTGATTATCGTTGTGTGGAGTTCCTAAAAATACCACGCTGTCTATTGGTTTATTTCCATTAGAAGTAGTAGTAAAATAATAATAAATACCAAAAGATACATTGAATACAAACATACTCAAAAAAAAATAACATCGATACAATTGATAATTTTTGTTTAATTTTTTTTCTGTAGAATTTATAAATAAATATACTATCTTTTAGAAGATACGTCAAAGATAATATAAAAATTAAACCCCCTAAAGGAATAGTGATGAAAGCCACAAAAGCAAAAACCCCATATCCTAAAAAGTTTCTTTCTGCTACATAAATACTCGCTATGAAAAATACAAGTAGAATATTCAGAGTAAAGGGTTGAAATTTATTTTTCATTTTTTCTTATCAAGAGAGATTACTTTCTCCAAAACTTTTGGATCATGCAACAATGCATGTTGCGTTCCAGAAAATTCATTAATTTTTTCTATAATAGAAAGCCCTACTGCGACATCGGAATTATTGCGATTGTATTGATTAAAGACTTTAGGTTGAGTGATATTTAATGTATCTACTTGTAGATTTTTCACATTAGGCAAAACTTGAGTTAAATTGGGATTAAACATTGGCCTTTTAGAGTTAAGTCTAGCCCACCCATTTTGCACTGCATCATTTTTATCATAAACATTCAGAACAGGTGCGCCTGATGCCAATTTGTTGGTATCTAAGGTTTGATTATCGTTGTGTGGAGTTCCTAAAAATACCACGCTGCCTATTGGTTTATTTCCATTGTAATTTTGAGTGGCAGCCTTAATTACATTTCCCCCGTGTGAATGCCCTATCAAAATGAGTGGCTCACCTGGTGCAAAGGCGTAGTTATCTAAAAACGCTGCCAATGTTTTCCCCGCCTTATCACGTGCTTGCACCGTGTTATCCGCTCCATCCGCTCCATCCGCACAGTTCCCGCTTGTTCCGCCTGAGCATGACCAATCCCAAACGACTAATTTTTTATCTCTTGTCCCTTTGATGATAGCAGCTTTTTCAGCAGCAGTTACATCGCTTGGTCTAGCTGTCGTTCCTGGCACGTACACCGTTAAAGGTTTCACCTCTTTACTATCCATCTTGGCCACCACCGTGTTGCCTGTCTTGATGGTCTCGCTGTTCGCATTGGCCGCATTCCACTGGCTTTGCGTACCCGCTCCTTTGGCACTATCCCCCTTGGTGCTCTCCCCATTCAATTCCGCATACGCCGTAAACGTCTCCGCACCCCTTTGTCCTCGCGTGCTTGCCAGCGTAGTCTGATCTGTTGCGTTGAGGGTTGCACCCACTCCCCCTCTCGCCATATCTCGCCGCGCATTCTCATGCACCAACGCTTGCACCACCTGGGTGCTGTCCATTTGGATCGTGTTGAGCGCAAACAGCCAGTTGTTTTCTACGGAATTAGCGACTGCACTGATGCCGATGTTTACTTGTGTGCCTGTGCCTCCGTTTAATAAACCTTGCAAGCATAGCCGCTCGTAAGAATTGTTCTTATTGACTTTCAGCCACTTATCACCTGAAGACAAAGCGGAACGTACCTTGTGGCACTTTGGAGTTTTAGATTTTGATTGGCTACGTGAACGCGTCTCGCTGCTGGCTTTGTCGCTTGATTTTGCGGTTTCGGCTACCGCCATTAGGCAACTACGGGCGTGGTTGTAGATGGTACGGTGGGTGTGGGGGTTCATGGTTAATTTCGTTCTATGGCTTATGGGGTGTAGCTTTCGAAAATTGCTTGAACGAGTGCTTTTCTTTATATGCCTGTATCGAAACTTCATTTGCATCTTCGTAGCCAAATTCAACATTGCAATTGGGGCATATTGAATAGGAAGGGCTTAATCCATCTATACCCCATGGCAAAAAAGGAGCGCAGTCAAAACCACATACACGACATAGGCAAGAAGTCGTATTCATTTTGAATTCCAAAAGTCAAGATTGCTAGTAAACCCATGAGCAGATGGATCAGGCTTAAACATCGTTCTTGGGGTGCCATCAATCGCTATCACAGCAAACGTATTGCTAGACGCATCGTAAAGCAAGACATCGCCGTTACTCGCAGTTTTAGTAAGCGTACCTGCTGGTGGATTGTTCACGAAATTTTGAGTTGCCCTATAAAAATCATTGGGCGATTGCAAATTTAGAAAATCAGTCTTATGCTTTTCCCAATGCGTGGCAAGATTTAATTGTGCTTCACCAGGTTTTCCTATCGTCCAATCAGGCGGATTCGTTCCATCCCCATAAACATTATTCTCCACCTTCGCCGCGTTAATCGCTTTTTCTTCCGCCTTCGCTGCCGCATTGGCTGCCTTCATGCTCTCTAAGGTTTTATCACCCAGCTTAACCCCCATTTTCGCCAGCTTCGCCCCACCTGCCGCCACTCCTCCCACCGTTGTCACCACACTACCCGCTTGCCAGATCAAATTACCTAAGTCTTTGCCCAGTTGCTCCGCATTCTGATCGCCACCTTGTTTTAACGCAGTTTTCATACTCTCAATTCGCGTATTCAAACTGTTCAGCATCTCCGCCCCCAGCTTCTCCCTCATCTCGGGGCTGTTCACCAATTGCGCCAACCCATCCAAGCCTTTTATCGGATCTTTTAAAAACTCCACCACCCCTTTGATGTCATTGATTCCCGCTTCCTTCAAGCCTTTGCCCACGCCCATCGTCGTAAGTGCATCTTGCTTGACACTCGTCGTACCCCACTTGACCAACACCGCCAGTTTATCCACCCCTTTGGCTGCGCTCATTTCTTTGGCCATTTGCACTTTTTGCTCATCCCCCAGCCACGGTTTCACCTCTTTACTATTCATCTTGGCCACCACCGCATTACCTGCCTTGATGGTCTCGCTGTTCGCATTGGCCGCATTCCACTGGCTTTGCGTGCCCGCTCCTTTGGCACTATCCCCCTTGGTGCTCTCCCCATTCAATTCCGCATACGCCGTAAACGTCTCCGCACCCCTTTGTCCTCGCGTACTTGCCAGCGTAGTCTGATCTGTTGCATCAAGGGTTGCACCCACTCCCCCTCTCGCCATATCTCGCCGCGCATTCTCATGCACCAACGCTTGCACCACCTGGGTGCTGTCCGTCATGTCCACTTGGCTCGTGTTAATCATCGTTTGATCCGTACTACCGTTGTACCCACTGTTAGAAATCTGTTTGTTAAAGTCGTTCGAACTCTTGACTTCAGTCGAGTCCGTCGCTACTTGGCGGCCTTGGTACAACAACACCTCTGCGCTGCCTTGTTGCTCACCCGCTCGTGCTAGGTCATTACTTAGGGTTTGTGAATAAAAAGCAAAAGCAGCAAGTTGCCGATTTTGTGTCTTGCGCTGGATTTCTCGCCCAAAACCCGCGTGTAACAAACCTCTGCGACCGTGGGTAATGAGGTGGGGGGAGTGGCTCATAGGGTTCAATCCCTAATTTGCCTGCACCACAAAAACTCACCCGTGTGGTAATCCAACTCGAAGTAAAACTTACCCCCCTCTACATAAGCTGTCACACCAAACTTCCCAACCACACCTGTGAGTGGGTTTTTATAAGGCTCGCTCACATTCACAAATGCGGCTTCACCCGTTTCATACGAAGGATCAACAAGTCCTCCCGTTAAATGCCTTGGCACTGTTAAGCGCATTCGCTCTTGACCATAAGCATCCAACAGTAAACAGTTGTCAGGTTTCCAACCCTCTTCAAATGCAATGAAGCCCTGCTCATCAGGGAATACGCACAACTGGTCGTGTCCCACATTTCTTCGCTCATACATCACACCGTCAACTTCCCATGTGTATTTAACTATTGGTCCATAGATAGATTCATTTGGATGAGTTTTATCCCATTCATGCAGATGCTCTAAAAAATTTTTATCTGGCCAAGAATCACCGCGATTGTTGTGGCGCATCAAGTTTTTAATCTTGCTCATTTGATTTCCTTGGCAGATACAAACTTGAATACGCTTGCTTTATCCTGTGGATTCATCACAAAGTGAATCTGGTTACCTCCTCCTGCAGCACCACCCTGCTCGCCGGGCTTCCAAGCTGCGGCCCATTCTTGTCCTGGTGATAGAAACTTATTGGCACTGAGCATCGTCGCGTTCACTTCCTCTGCACTCTTGAAGCTTTTGATCGCGCCCGCATCAAGCTTGCTCAACGCCAGAGCTGTGTTCTCTAGCGCCGTCGCTCCCGCCTCAATGCCCACTCGTGCCAATGCCGCACCGCCCTTGTCTCCGAATCAATAATTTATTGCCAAGATAGTCCTTTGAACCTAACTTCAAGCGAAAGCATAAAATTTCCAATCTGGAAATTTAGTATTTTTTTATTTCTGGATATCCAAGAAACTCATCCAATAAACGCAAATTGTGCTCTACAGCCTCCGTACAAGCCCCTAGTTTGAAGCGTTCTGAATTTTGATAATCCCAAAAATCAGCGGGATGAAAGTAGTGCGGACCGATCGCAAGCCCTATACCACCAATCCATAAGTCTCTGTCGTTAAGAACTCCATAACGGATAACGTATTTTCTATCAATTAGAAAATAGCAATAAAAAAATTCAAAATCATCATTTTGATTTTCATTTTTAAAGTTTACGGTTTTTCTATTACCATTTTTTTCATAATAATTCTCAATACATTCTCTCAGAAGATTTCGCCCCTGAAGATCATTTTTTAACTGCACGATATTCTCCTTTTGCAGATTCAATAATCTTGTACCCAGACTCTTGCAAGTATCTAGCCTCTCTTGCAGTATAAGCGTCCGGGTTCACTGTTTTCGGATTAACCGTAAAAACAAACGATTTCCCCTGACTGATTTGCTGATCCAAAAACGACTTGTTTACATTCCACATCTGATTCGCCCCCAACTGACCTTGCACATTACTCCAGTCGGGCACCTCAAAATACGTCGCACCCCGACTCTTGGCCACTTGCTCATAGGAGTTTGCTGAACCCTTAACATAGCTACCCAGTACCACCTCCGTGCTGCCAGCATTGCGTGTTGATGCATGCGCCGCTGCATCAAACATTTTCTTCGTCATTGCTGGTTCGCCGCCCTCCGCATAAACATTATTCTCAATCTTCGCCGCGTTCGTTGCTTTTGTCGCTGCGTTACTGGCTTGCAAGCTGTTACTGAAATTATTGATCGCCTCTTTTGCCGCAATACCTAAGCCCGTAGTCCCCAAAGCTGCGCCAATTATTCTTTGCGCTTGGCTCATCTCCTCATCGGTGATGAACTCTTTACCTCGCCAACTCTCTGCCAACGCCAATATCCCCGTTGCCGCTAACGCCGGTGTCGCAGGCGCCGCCAACAATCCAGATACCGCCAAACGCATCATCTGCTTTTGCTCTTTCGCACTCATCTCCTCCAAGTTCATGTGCCCAGAAAGATTAGGCGGTAGCGGCTGCTTATTATCCATTGAACTTTGCTCCGTAATGGCCGCAGATAGCGCGTCCCACGGTTTCACATCCTTGCTATCCACTTCGTTACCGCCGTAGCCGTCGTGGCCATCAATATAAATGACTTTTATGTCAAATCACACGCCTAGATAGTTGGGGAGCGCTGGGGCTTGCAAGAGCTGCTGGGCATCACCATGCAACACCACCAAACCTTTTTGCAACACCAAAGCGCGGTTGCTACGCGACAGTACTTTGTGCCAATCGCGGTCCACGATGAGCACGGCCATGCCGCTGGCTTTGATGTCGTCAATCACGCGCCAAATTTCGGTCACGATGAGCGGGGCCAAGCCCTCGGTAGCTTCGTCCAAGATGATGAGGTCGGGGTGCGTCATCAGGGCGCGCCCGATGGAGAGCATTTGTTGCTCGCCGCCCGACAGTTGGCTACCCAAATTGGTCAAGCGTTCGGCCAAACGTGGGAAGGTGTGCAGCACGCGCTCTAGGGTCCAGTCGTTGCGGTCATCACGGCCAGGTCGCGCGGCCATGATCAGGTTTTCGCGCACAGTTAGGTTACCAAACACACCGCGCCCTTCGGGAACATAAGCCACGCCTTGACGGGCCACTTCGTGAGGACGGGCTTTGGAGATGTCGTTGCCAAACAGGCTGATGTGACCATCGCGCTGCTGCACATGGCCCAGCAAGCTGCGAATGAGGGTGCTTTTGCCCATGCCGTTGCGGCCTAGCAGCCCCACGGTTTCGCCCTTGCGAATATCAAGGCTCACGCCGTGCAACACATGGCTGCTGCCGTACCACGCATGCAGGTCTTGGGCTTGCAAAATGATTTCTGAGCTGACAGACATCAGTGGTCTCCCAAGTAAGCGGTGCGCACGTCGGGGTTGTTGCGCACCTCGTCAGGCGTGCCGGTGGCAATGACCGCGCCGTTGACCATCACCGTGATGAGGTCGGCAATGCGGAACACCGCATCCATGTCGTGCTCAACCAACAAAATGGCGTGGTCTTGTTTGAGCTCTTGCAAGAGGGTGAGCATGCGTTCAGTTTCTTCTGCGCCCATGCCTGCCAGTGGTTCGTCCAGCAGCAACACTTGTGGTGCGGTGGCCAAGCACATGGCGATTTCAAGTTGGCGCTTTTGTCCATGACTCAAAAAACCTGCTTGACGCGTCAAGACATCACTCAAGCCCACACGCGTGGCCACCTCGTGCGCCATGTTGCGTGTGGTGGCATCTGTGTTGGCATTGCGCCAAAAGGCCCATGCTTGTTGGTGTTGCGCTTGGGCCGACAGGCGGCAGTTTTCCAACACGGTGAAGCTGGGGAAGATGGTGTTGCGTTGGTAGCTGCGGCCCAAACCCGCACGCGCACGACGCGGTTGCGGCCAATGCGACACGTCTTGTCCCAACAATTCAACTTGGCCAGCGGAGGGCGGAAATTCGCCCGAGAGCAAGTTGATGAGTGTGGATTTGCCCGCGCCATTGGTACCAATCACCCCATGCACTTGGCCGCGTTTGAGCGAGATGGACACGTTGTTGACGGCCACCAAACCGCCCCAGCGGCGTGTGAGCTTGAGGCCTTGCAGAAGAACGTCGTGTGTCATACGGTCTCCACCCCTTTGTCAACGGAGGTTTTACGGTTGTTGCGTCCAAAAAGACGCTTGCGCAATTGCGCAGGCAGTGCCACCAAGCCGTGCGGCATGAAGGCCACGCACGCTATGATGCTCAAACCCAAACTCAAGTGCCAGTGTTTGTCATAGCTGCCAAACACTGCTTCGGCTTGAAATAATTCTTGCAGCAAGGCAAACGCAAACGCGCCCAACAGCGCTCCCCGCATGTGACCCAAGCCGCCCAAAATGATCATCACCAACACCGAGCCACTCAAGTGCCAGCTCAACAACTCGGGGTTCACAAATCCGTCCTTGATGGCAAACAAATATCCTGCCCAGCCAGCCATGGCACCCGACAAGGTGAACGCAACCAGCTTATACGGATAGACCGAAAAACCCGTGGCTTTCATGCGTTGCTCATTCACACGAATGCCCGCAAGGGCACAGCCAAACGGCGAGCGAAGTAGCTGAGATAAAAATAAAAAAACCACTAGCAAGCTCAACCAAATCATGCCGTACAGGTGTCCAGGCTTGCCTAAATCAACCAAGCCCCATGTGGGCTTGACGGACATGTAAATGCCATCGCTGCCACCGCCCAAAGGTGTGTCATGCACCACGTAGTAGGCCATTTGCGAAAACGCCAGTGTAACCATGATGAAGTACACACCTTGGGTGCGCAGCGACAGGGCGCCGACCGCCACCGCATACACCGCGGCCAGAGCAATGGCATTTAGCAAGGACAGCCACAACGATGGGGCGCTCCCGTCGGTGGGAGACAACAAAATGGCCGCATACGCACCTATGCCAAAAAAGGCCGCTTGACCAAAGCAAACTAAACCGGCGCTGCCTACTAAAAGTTCAAGACTCAAAGCAAGCAAAGCGTAGATCATGATCTTGGCGACCAAGTCGGTACCATAGGGGCTTGCCATGACTGGCCACAGCGCGAGCAGACCAAAAAATACCAGGACAAAAGAAGTTGGATGACGCATGAGTTTGTTCTCAGTCTTTGAATAAACCATTGGGGCGCCACAACAAAATCAGCGCCATCAACACATACACCAGCACACCCGCGGCTTGGGGCAGCAACACTTTGCCAAAGGTATCTACCAAACCAATCAGCAGTGCTGCTAGCAGCGCACCTTTGATAGAGCCAATGCCACCAATGACCACCACCACAAAGCAGATGATGAGTACCGAGTTACCCATACCCGGGTAAACACTAGACACAGGTGCGGCGATCATGCCGGCAAACACCGCCAGCGCAACGCCAATGGCAAACACAATTCGGTAGATCAAGGTGATGTCGATACCTAGGCTTTGCACCATTTCACGGTTGGCGGTGCCCGCGCGAATCATCATTCCTAGACGCGTGCGCGTGAATACAAACCACATGCCAGTTGCCAGCAGCAAACATACGCCACTCATGAACAGCCGATAAACTGGGTAGGTCATCACTTCGTTGAGCGCCAAAGCGCCATTGAGCCATTCGGGCACAGTGACACCATGCACATCGTCACCCACGAGTATGCTGCGCAACTCTTCAAATACCAAGATCAAGCCATAGGTCATGAGCACTTGTTGCAAATGCTCACGTTCATACAAGTAGCTGAAGAAGGCCCATTCCAGCACATAGCCGAGGATGACCGACAGCACCAAACCTACCGCCAGAGTGCTGAAAAACGCACCACCAAAAAGAGCCGACACCGCCGGTGCCAAGGCGTAGGCCATATAGGCGCCGATCATGTAAAAGCTGCCATGCGCTAAGTTGATCACGCCCATGATGCCAAAGATCAAGGTCAGACCCGATGCCACCAGAAACAACAACAAACCGTATTGCAGGGCGTTGAGGCACTGGATTAAAAAAGTCGCAAAGTCCATTAAGGTTCGCCGTTAGGGTTAAAGCATGCACGAACCACCAACGCCCTATTGGGCGGTGGTGGTGATGCGCAATTACATATTGCAGCCCAGGCCTGGGTCAGTCAGCGCTTTGGACGCGATGCTGTCAAGCACGTTTTCTTTGCCCACGACTTTGCGCAAGTAAATGTCTTGCACTGGGTTGTGACTCTTGGACATGGTGAAGGCACCGCGTGGGCTGTCAATCTTGGCGACGCGCACGGCCTGTGCAAAACCTTGGATGTTTTTCGCATCCCCCTTAGTGGCGTTCAAACCAATACCCAAAATTTGGCCTGCGTCATAACCTTGCACGGCATACACGTCGGGTTGCGACTTATAAGTTTTGGTATAAGCCAAACGGAACTGTTGGTCGCGTTTGCTATTGAGGTTATCCGCGTAATGCAGCGTGGTGAATACGCCATCAGCATCGGCGCCTTGTGCCTCTAAGGTGCCGTCAGTCAAGAAGCCTGAACCGTAGAGCGGGATGGTTTTTTTCAGTCCTGCAGCTGCGTAGTCTTTTACAAACTTCACAGCACCACCGCCAGCAAAGAAGCTGAACACGGCATCGGGTTTGGTGGCGGCAATTTCGGTCAAGAGCGCTTGGAACTCGACGTTGGGGAATGGCAGGTTGAGCTCTTTCACCACAGTGCCCCCGTTTTTCTCGAAGCTCTCTTTGAAGCCTTTGGCGTTTTCATCACCCGCTGCATATTTCCAAGTGATGGTCACGACTTTTTTATGTCCCTTCTTGGCAACGACTTCGCCCATCGCATAACCCGATTGCCACATAGTGAAGCTAGAGCGGAAGATGTTGGGTGCGCACATCGAGCCTGTAATGGCAGC
>JAVKMA010000313.1:0-2948 GCA_031538685.1 Burkholderiaceae bacterium
AACAAAGCAATTCGCCGCAAAAATGAATTGATAGAAGTACTCATAACAATAGCCGACAGCGAATTTTCTCTGTCGGCTATTGTTCATATTGAACGAACGGGATGATCAAATCAATTTATCAGCCACCACTTCTGCCCAATGACGCACCGGGCGCGGAGTGCCCCCTTGTAGATGATGGATGCAACCAATATTTGCTGACACAATAACGCCGTCGTCCGTCGTCAGCGCCGCGTCTAAATGACCCAATTTTCGTTCGCGTAATTGGCCTGAAATTTTGCTTTGCAAAATCGAATAAGTTCCCGCTGAGCCACAGCACAAATGACTTTCTGCAGGCATCACGACGTCAAAATCTAAAGATTTCAAAATTTCTAAAACACCGTCTTTTTGTTTCAAACCATGCTGCAAAGAGCATGGTGGGTGATAGGCTAAACGGTTTGCAGATGAAGGGTTTGCAGATGAAGGGTTTGCAGATGAAGGGTTTGCAGATGAAGGGTTTGCAGATGAAGGGCTTACGGATGAAGCGGTATCAATCTGCTTTTTAAGTTGCGCCAATTTGGGCAATAGCCACACGCTTAAATCTTGTGCTGCGGTCGCGACGCGTTGCGCACGTTCGGCGTAGACTGGATCGTCACTTAATAGTTTGGCGTAATCTTTCAACATCAGGCCGCAACCAGAAGCATCAAAAACAATTCCCGTCACGCCTGCATCCAACAGCGGAATGATGTGATCAATATTGCGTTTAATCGTCGCGTGCGCATCGCCCTCCAAATGATGCGCAATCGCGCCGCAACAACCCAATTGTGGCAGGCGAATAATGCGGTAACCCGCCGCCTCTAACAACGCGGTACTGGCTGCGCCGATATTGGGATTCAATGCCGGTTGCGCACAGCCTTCAAACAAAATCAGTGATTCTTTAGCCTGACTGTTATCGTACTGACCCTTAGCGTACTGACCCTCATCGTGCAGACCCTTATCGTGCTGACCCTTACCGTACTGACCGATTCGCGCGCGCAGCTTTGGCGTCACCTCGTGCGCATAAAGCGGCGGAATGTGTTGTTTCAAAACCGCGGGCAATAGCGGGCGGCTCCACTGTCCCAAAGTCAGCAAAATACCAAACAAACGTCGATTGGATAACACGACAATTAAGCCTTGCCGAATCATGCGGCTCATCCAGCTGCGCGGTGCCAAGCGAACCGCTTCATGACGCCCCAAACTCAAGAGTTCGCCATACTGCACCCCTGATGGGCAAGTGGTTTCGCAATTACGGCAAAGCAAGCAGCGGTCCAAATGCTGGCGCGTCAAATCGGTCGCGGCCCGACGTTCGATCATTTCTTTAATCAAATAAATTCGTCCACGCGGACTGTCCAACTCGTCACCCATAATTTGATAACTGGGGCAGGTCGCGGTACAAAAACCACAATGAACGCAACTTTTGATCAACTCTGCGGCGCGCACCATCGCGGGCGATGTTGCGGTATGAAGTTCTGTTTTCATCGGCTTAGATAAATAACGAGTGCGGATCAAATGTGCGCCGAATATTGTGTTCGATGCGCGTTCGGGCGACTGACAAAGGCGTGTTCCGTGGCGCAATATCAAATGACGAGCGCCACACTTGCACGCGCCCGACCTCACGCAGATCACGCAAAATTTTTGACGCGACATCGCTAGACCAAGCACCTTCAGTTCGTGGGCGTAACCAACGAATTTCACCCCCGGCCTCATGCCACGAATCAAATTTCGCGTCATGCGGCAACACGATTTCGGCGTCAGCACGCGCGCAACGCACGCGCCATAAATCGCTTGCGGTGGTAAAAAATTCATGCTGGTGGTTTTTAAGCTGACCCCAAAACAGTGCGGCCTCTGACATCACTTTGAACGACGCATTCATTCGCGTCATTGCATCATCTAACACGGCTGTGGTGGCCGACAAACGCAAATGCAATTGCCCCATTTTGACCACAGAACCCGCGTCTTCATCAGCCCCAGCACGCCAACTCGCGGCGCTAACTGGCACGCCAGTTCGTAAACATTTTTGCGTATACAGATGTGCCGCAGTCGCGTCAAAATCAAAAATCAAGGTCACCTCACAACTTGGTCGGGGCAACACTTTAAGCGACACCTCAGTCAATACGCCCAAAGTTCCGCGAGCGCCACACATTAAACGTGAGACGTCATAACCGGCGACATTTTTCATTACCTCACCGCCAAACCGCAAAGCATTGCCGCAACCATCAATCACGCGCACACCCAATACAAAATCGCGCACACCAGTAATCATGAGCGCTCGCGGGCCGCTCAACGCCGAGGCGACGGCGCCGCCGATAGTTGGTGTGCTTAAAATATTTGAATTAAGACCTTCTCGATTGACGAAACTGGGCGGTTCAAAAGGCAGCATTTGATTTTTTTCGGCAAGCGCGGCTTCAACCTCTGCCAAAGGTGTTCCTGCATTCACCGTCATGACCAATTCGCTGGCTTGGTAGTTGCCAATCCCCGTACACGCGCCGGTATGCAAATCGATAACGGGTCGGCTATCCAAATGAAGATCGCGAGAATTCTGAGCGTACAGGGGGCGCAAAAAATCTTTGCTACCACCACCACGAATACGCACTCTCTGTCCGCTCGTCGCGGCAGTTTTAATCAGGTCAATAAAAGCTTTCATACTTAATATCCGCAAAAAACGATTCAGGATTCAAAAGGCGATCATAACTCGACAATAAAAAGTCAATTGCCGATTAAGTGGCGATCAACCCTCGATTAAAAGCTAACTAAGCGCTGATTAGTTGAAAATAAAAAGAACTGCACCGAGCAATTTGACGGGGCGCTCTGACTGAAAAATCAACCCTGCGCATTGTTTAAGCTGCTTTTGCTGTCTGAGCACTTTTTGCGGCCAATGAACACTTTAGATGGTTTATTTTACCCATAAAAAAAACAGGGGCAAAAGCCCCTGT
>JAVKMA010000002.1:0-2993 GCA_031538685.1 Burkholderiaceae bacterium
AAAGACAGCGGTTCAAAACGCATTCCCGGGGCGTTTAAATTTTCATCACGACTGCGCCCGCTGTTGACGCGATAAAAGCCGCCAACTACAAAACGATCCATCATATAGACCACCGGCTCAGCCACGCCATCGCTAATCTGTTCAAATGAATACACACCTTCTTGAATCAGCACTTGCTCAACACTGGCGCCTTCTTTAATTACCGCCATTTTATTGCGCTGTTTACGGTTTAAATCGCGCACATCATTAGGGCTACGTGCGGTCATGATGCCCATGCCATAAGTTCCCGCATCGGCTTTCACAATGACAAAAGGTGGGTGTTCAATACCATACTGCTGATATTTCACTCGAATTTTTTCTAGGATGTCAGCGACCGCTTGGGCTAGTTCATCCTCACCCTCTCGCGTCGAAAAATTGATATTTCGACAAACCGAAAAATAAGGGTCAATCAACCATGGATCGATTTTAAACAGGGACGCAAAATCATTGGCCACGGAACGATAGGCGTCAAAGTGCTGTGATTTTCGACGCACCGCCCACCCCGCATTCAAGGGTGGCAGAAGTGTTTGGCTCAGATTTTTTAATATCGCAGGAATACCACCCGATAAATCATTGTTCAACAAAATCAGACAGGGATCAAACGTCGTCGCATGTGCCTCGTTCGCGGGAATCAACAAACGATCTTTACCATCGATCGTCACACGCACCATCGGCTCCAACAAAATTTGATCGCCCCGATTTGAAGTCAAAGACGTCGGCATCGTCATGTCAACGGATAAGCTTCCCAGACGCACCTCCAAACCCGCGGAGCTTAACAATCTGACTAAAGTCGCAACATTGTCTAAATAGTAAGTGTTGCGCGTGTGATTTTCGGGGATCAGCAAGACCCGACTAGCCTTAGGGCACGCGCGTTCAATCGCGGCTATCGTCGCCTGCACGCATAAAGGTAAAAAATCTGAATGTAAATTATTAAATCCACCCGGAAATAAATTGGTATCAACCGGCGCACATTTAAAACCTGAGTTACGCAAATCAACTGATCCATAAAATGGTGGCGTGTATTGTTGCCACTGTATGCGAAACCATTGCTCAATTTGCACCAGATTGTCCAACAACCCACGCTCTAAACTCAGCAAAGGGGCTGTTTGTGCGGTGTTGACATAGGGAACGGGGAAGTGTTTTGACATCGAATTGAGCTCTCAAAAAAACAGATACTGATCACGTACTGATCACGCGTTGAGATTCAATCATCAACACTTAACTAGTCAGAACATCATTTGTAAGTAGAACGCGCAAATTTTCAAGAGCCGCCATTGATATAAAGAATGATGCAAAAAATTACACCAACATCACGCTGATTTTTCTGCTTTCTCTGACCATCTATTTTGGCAATTCGTTTCGCGAATGAGCAATGCACTTAACGCCCCTAAAGTCACTGCCAAGGTCAAGGCCACGATTCCATTTTGCCAATCGGTCGCACTGTAATGCCGAACGCCCTCAATCACCTGACCATTCCAGCGCCACTCCACAATCCAACCAATCAAGGGTTGCAATAGTGCGACACCTAAAAAAATACCGACATTGACCACACTGGTTGCCATCCCCGACAGTTGCGGTGGATTAACTTCTTTTGCGCAAGCCCAATGCAAAGTAAAGCAGGCGGCAGAGATTCCCAAAACAGCACACAAAATTACAGTCGCAAGGAAAGAATAAGCAGCCTCCACTGGAATCACATTGGCCGCCAATACCCACCACGCCGCCACGTGTAAAAAAGCGCCGCTACGCAAGACTATCCTGCGCTTTTTGATTCGATCCGACAACTGTCCCCACAACACGGCGCCCACGGCAAAACCAACAAAATAAATACTGATCAGACTGCCAACTTGATTTTTAGAATAGCCAAAATACTGCGTAAAGTAGGGCGCCGCCCATAAACCAGCAAAGCTAAAGTGCGCGCCCGCTAAACCGAGATTGGCGAAAAATCCAGGCCAGGTCGCGCGATTGGCTAGCACAGGACGAATCATCTCGCGCCACAAAACACTCAAAGATAGGCGCGAAGTCGTGCGCGGCAGGGTCGGAATTTTCCAATACGACAACAGCGCGATCACAAAAGACAGTACGCCTAAAATCACAAATATCGCGCGCCAGCCTAAGCTGACCGACAAATAAGTCAAAGGCAATCCCACAAACGCAGCCCCCAAATTGCCGACAAAATGTACCCAACCGGTCATGCGCGCGAAATGTGATTCGGGATAACCCAAAGCAATAATTTTTAACGCCGCAATAAAGGTTACCGAAACCCCCAAACCAACGATGACGCGCGCGATTAAGGCTGCCGAAAAATCTGCTGAAATCCCCAGCATCACACTGCCTAACGCCGCCAACACACCACCAAGGCTCAAAATCACACGTGGGCCAAAACTATCGGCCAACAAGCCAACCGGAATTTGCATCACGGTATAGACATAAAAATACATCGCAGCTAACAAACCCAACTGTGTCGCGTTGATTGAAAACGCGGCTTGTAATTGCGCGGCAATCGCCACCGGCGCAGCGCGATGCACCATCGATAATAAATAGGCACCAATGGCTAATAAAAAAATAATCCGAAATGAACGCATGGAAAATGTCTCTGAATGAATTGATTAAGAGAATCAGGCTTAATATGATGACAACAGACGATAGCATCGCAATGCTAAAGCAGTACCCTTACATATTGATGCGATGTGGCGTGATGTGACGTGATGCGAGGTGACTGGATGCAATGTTGGATTGAGTTTTTACGAGTTATTTTTGTGCGTTATTTTTACGCATTATTTTTACACACCAACAAAACAATCGCGTCGGCACGAATTCCTTCCCCTCGACCGATCCACCCCATGCCCTCATTGGTTTTGGCTTTGACGCTAATTTGCTCAAGATCGCATGTTAGATCTTGAGCAATGTGTTGTCGCATCGCGTCCAGATACGGCGCCAATTTAGGCGCTTGCGTA
>JAVKMA010000314.1:0-3776 GCA_031538685.1 Burkholderiaceae bacterium
GCTTGTTTATGCCAACGTGATGAAAAAATACTGTGCATTTTGTTGCGCTTTAACCATTCTTGACCACGCAAAATTTCTGACAATAAATTGATTCGAGCGCCGCTTTCTTTGATTAATAAACGACCGTAGTCTTCTTGCGGTTTGTGGATGATTAGATAACCTGCGATTAATAAAATTGAAAACACAATGGGCACAAAAACCAATACGCCACCAATCACGATCATCACGCCTAAATACAACAACAAAAACGGAATGTCGGCAACTGCTTGCATGGTTTGTGAAGACAAAAAATCACGTGCTTGGGTCAGGCTGCGGTAGTGCGACAGCAAGACACCAACAGGCGGCAAACGATTTAAACGCGCCGCCATTAAATCCACCCAAAATTTGGCCTCCATTTTGGTATCAGCATTGGCGGCCATTTGCTCAAAGGTTAACGAGCGAATCAAGCGCAGCGTGATTTCTAAAATGGTGAATAAAACCATGCCGATGACTAAGGCCCAAAGCGTATCGGGAATTTGATTGCCGATGACTTTGTCGTAAATCAAAGATGTAAAAAGTGGCAGTAAGAGACCAATAAAGTTAATGACAAAGCCACTGACGCCGATTTCGATATAGCGCGGCCAAAATACTTTTAAAACTTCGACATAGCCCAAAGGTGCAGGCATTTTGGGTAGGGTTTGAGTATTGGTTTCACAAATAAAGTAATTGCCGCTGAAAAGCGAGGCGAGCGCGCGTAAAGAAAAATCTTTGGGTGCATTGATTGGTGCAAAGGGACGCGTCAGTGAATGACGTTGCAACAACAAGTGATGCCCATCTTTGAGTAACAACACGATTAAAGATTCTTTACGGTTCAGTGCGCTTTGCAAATCGCCACTGACCGGAAGCAAGTTAATGTCTTGTGCAGATTGTGCTGTTTTTTGTGCGATTAGTGCTTTGACTTCAGAAATCGAATGGTGCGAATGTAAATGGTTTTGTGCCATAAGGTTTCTGCGAGGAATGGAGTGATAGGGTCAGAGTTTTTTGATGGTGTGCACGCTAGGCTTTGATGAAGCCGATGCGAGAGTTTACGAGAAGTCCAAAAAATAGTTGTTCAGATCGTCTCTAAGTAAAACGACTCTTTAAAGCGACTCTTTAAAACGACTCTTCTGATTCTGCGACATTACGGCATATCACTATAAAGATACCTTTTTAACAAAACTCGATTTCAATTGCATGGCACCGATGCCGTCAATTTTGCAATCAATATCGTGGTCACCCGACACTAAACGAATGTTTTTTTACTTTGGTGCCGACTTTGACCACCAAAGATGCCCCCCTTACTTTTAAATCTTTAATCACCGTCACGCTGTCGCCGTCGTGCAAGACATTGCCGTTGGCGTCTTTAATCACGGCCTCGTCAGAATTAGCCTGATCATCCGTTCTGCTAGGCCATTCATGCGTGCACTCAGGGCAAATATAGGACGTGTCATCCATATAAGTAAACACGGATTGACATTTAGGACAAGGAGGGATGGTACTCATCAAAATAGACTAATGAATAATCGAATTAGTTTAAGGCGTGCGCCAAACGTTCGGCACAACTTTGTGCTTGCGTTTTTTCTTTGGCTTCAACCATGACGCGAATTAAGGCCTCGGTACCAGACGGGCGCAAGAGCACGCGACCATTGTCACCTAATTCGGCTTCAATCGCGTGTTGAAGGGCGCGAATTTCAGGTGCATTGATTTTTTCTTTGCCGATTTGGGGCGACGCCACTGGGACATTAATCATGACTTGCGGATACATCGTCAAATCGCATAAATAATCACTTAAGCGCAAGGCTTTATTTGACGGATTGTCGACCAGCGCCGTGAGTACTTGCAAGGCTGAAACAGTACCGTCGCCGGTGCTGTGCTTATCCAAGCACAAAATATGTCCGGAGTTTTCGGCACCTAATAACCAGTCATTTTCTTGCAAGGCTTCTAATACAAAACGATCGCCGACTTTGCTGCGAACAAACGCAATGCCCATTTTTTTAAATGCGCTTTCTAGTCCAAAATTACTCATCAAGGTGCCAACCACGCCGATAATTTTTTCACCACCTTGCAAACGATTTTTAACGATAGCGTAAAGCAATTGATCACCATCAAAAACTCGCACCTTGTCGCCATTAGGTTCGACCATGACGACGCGATCAGCATCACCATCCAGCGCAATTCCCAAGTCGGCTTGATGTTCTAGAGTCGCTTGACACAATGCTTCGATATGTGTCGCACCCACCTTGGCATTGATGTTAAAACCGTCCGGTGTATTACCAATCGTAATGACCGTTGCGCCCAACTCGTGAAAAATTAAAGGCGCGCTATGGTAGGCCGCACCATGCGCGCAATCGAGCACAATTTTTAATCCGGATAAGGATAAATTTGAAGGGAAAGTACTTTTACAAAATTCGATATAACGCCCGACCGCATCGTCTAACCGACGCGCACGACCTAATTGTTCGGAGGCTAAGGTTGGATGTTGAATCTTGAGTTGGGCTTCAACCGCCTGCTCAAACGCATCGCTGAGTTTGCTGCCTTGTGCAGAAAAAAACTTGATTCCGTTGTCGTGGTAAGGATTGTGTGAGGCAGAAATCACGACACCCGCAGATAAACGCAGGGCGCGGACTAAATAGGCCACGGCAGGGGTGGGAATCGGGCCGGCTAAAACGACATCAACACCAACTGATGAGAATCCCGCTTCCAATGCGGCTTCCAACATGTAACCAGAAATTCGAGTGTCTTTACCAATGAGTACGGTAGGGCGCTCGTGTCCTCGGTTAGCCAAATGTTGTTCACGTAAAATTATGCCGGCCGCTTGCCCTAAACGCAGGACAAAATCAGCGGTCATGGGCGTTGTGCCAACACGCCCGCGTATGCCATCGGTACCAAAAAATTGTTGTGTCATATGAATCCCTTTAATCAAGTTCTTATGTCTTATATAAGATGATTTAAAATGAATGGGTGTTTGAGAGATGTCTTGATAGTTTAGATGGTACTCGGTCTTGAATGAGCACCTTCAGTTAGCACCTTGAGTGAACATCTTGAGTTAGCACTTTGATTTAAGGCACCCCCAGACCATTTTATTGATCACTTTCTGAATACTGCGCAGCTATGATAAAGCACATAGAAGCGTTTTTACTGATGTAATTTTTGACGGCATGTCTGAATCTGTTTCATCCTTCATTATTTGTGGCGATACCGACCAAGGTGAGCCTTTTCGACCGAGCGATTGGGCTGAGCGATTATGTGGCGTGATGACTTGCTTTGCGCCTAATATGGACGCGCGTCATGCACATTTGAAATATTCCCAATACGTTTATCCAACCAGTTACGAGAACAAAAAAGCGGTATTTGTTCGGGCCGAGTTAGAACGTATTGAGCCCATGGCCTACCGTTTTCTAGTGACATTTGCGATCGATAATCATCTTAGAACAGTCCTCGTCAGTAGCGAACCCTAAGCCGCTTGAGCCTTGCGAATAGCTGGCAATACGTCCGGATTACAATCTATGACTTGATTGAATAATAGTCTGAACAATAGTCAGTGACATAAATTTTCTATAGGTATTCTTTAATGGTGCAATATTTATTTATTATTCTTGGCTTGCTGAGCGCGCTATTGGGTGTCAGCGGCAAGGTGTGGGCACAAGAACAAGTGAGTATTGCGCAAGTGAGCACGGCGCAAGATCAAACCGCATTAAACATCACGATTTACAACGAGAATCTCGCCCTAATTAAAGATCAAAGACGTATTTCGATTA
>JAVKMA010000315.1:0-1874 GCA_031538685.1 Burkholderiaceae bacterium
GCTAATCATTGGTATGAAGTGGTGCTTAAAGAAGGGCGTAATCGCGAAGTGCGACGAATGTTTGAAGCGGTCGGTGTGACCGTCAACCGCTTGGTTCGCGTGCGTTATGGCAATATGATTTTGCCGCGTAATTTACGACGTGGTGAATGGCGTGAACTTGATCCAGCACAACTCAATGATTTGACCGAGAGTGTCGGGATGGCGGCTACGACGTCTGAGCGTGGCGGTGGCGCGAAATCACGCTCAACACATTCAACACGTTCAGCGCGTCCAATACGTTCGGCGGCTGTTAAATTGCCCGCACACAGCCGCACCGCTAATGCAATGAATCATGCCATGAGCAATTCATCAGCACGACCACCACGATCATTTTCAGGAAACTCAACTCGACACTCGATACATGGAGCTGCCGGAGGTGTTACGACAAAACCCCATCACGGTGCTGGTACGGGTGCCCCACGAACACCCGGTGCACATGCGCCCGCACGTTCATCCACTCGCTCATCTACTCGTTCACCAGCCCGATCAGAGAGCGGTCCACGGGGCAGCCGTCAACCGGATCCCTTACAAACTTCAGTGAGTTTTTTAGCCAAACGCGGTCGTTTGCGTTGATCGTAAAAGTATTGAGGTGATGAGAATAGAGGACAAAATTTTGACTTCTATTTTTAATGCTTATTCAGCGTTAGAAGTTTCGTCCGGTTTTTTCTTGGCATAACGCTGTAAGAGCGGCGCAAAAATAATTCCTATCTCATACAAAATCACCAGTGGAATCGCCAGCAACAGTTGCGATATCACGTCCGGTGGTGTCACCACCGCCGCGACAACAAATGCGCCAACAATCATATAAGGGCGAATCTGGCGCAATTTTGTGGTGTTCACAATTCCGCTGAGCACCAAAATTGCAATTGCAATCGGTACTTCAAATGCGACGCCAAAGGCCAAAAACATCGTGAGCACAAAATTAAAATAGCTTTCAATGTCAGGTGCAAATGTGATTGAGTTTCCGGAAAATCCTGCGATAAATCGGAACACGGTGGCAAACACAAAGTAATAACAAAAGGCAATGCCGGCAAAAAACAGGATGGTTGATGAAAATACTAAAGGCAAAATTAAACGCCGTTCGTGTTGATATAAAGCCGGTGAGATAAAGGCCCAGAGCTGATACAGTACCCAGGGCAGTGACACCATAAAAGCAACCAGTAAAGTAATTTTGACAGGAATAAAGAATGGCGTGATCACGCCAATGGCAATCATTTTGCTACCAACCGGCAGAACTGACAGTAGTGGCGCAGCGAGAAAATCATAAATATCAGTCGCAAAAGGCATTAGACCGATGAAGCATACGACCACGACCGCCAAAGCCCGAACCAAACGATCCCGTAATTCAATTAAGTGCTGAATAAAATTGGAAGAGAGTTCAGACATTCTGAGATTAACTTTTTAAACCATTAGCAACACGTTCAGCCGCGCGCAGTAAAGCGCTGGCTTTTATTTCTGTTTCTTGCCACTCATTTTGCGCGACCGAGTCGGCGACGATACCGGCAGATGCTTGCGCATATAAAGTACTGTTTTTTACAATGCCAGTGCGGATCGCAATTGCAACATCCATGTCGCCGGCATAACTTAAATAACCGCAAGCTCCGCCATAAATTCCGCGTCCGGTTACTTCCAGTTCATCAATAATTTCCATCGCGCGAACTTTGGGGGCACCTGTCAAGGTCCCTGCGGGAAAGGTCGCTTTTAGGACATCGATGTTTGATAAACCATCCTGTAATTCACCCTCAACATTGCTGACAATGTGCATGACGTGTGAGTAGCGTTCGATGGTAAAAGATTTGGTGACTTGAACGGTACCGATTTTAGAAATGCGTCCC
>JAVKMA010000316.1:0-1802 GCA_031538685.1 Burkholderiaceae bacterium
CGCACCGACCACATTAAACATCTGAAACGTTTTTTGCGGCATCTGGGCGATCCCCGCAACAAAGGGCGCAAAAGTTCGCACCACCGGTATAAAACGCGCGGCAATAATTGTTTTGCCACCATGTTTTTGATAAAAAGTTTGAGTTTTTTGCAAAGCCCGCTGATCAATCAAACCAATCAAACGTGCAAAACCCTTACTTTGATCGCTCAAGCATTGCTTGCCAAACCAACGACCGCATAAAAAATTGACAGTGTTACCAAGGATCGCCGCACAGATCAAGATCGCGCTCAAAAAAATCGGATCAATCGAACCGTTCACCGCGAGAGCGCCGGCAACAAACAACAACGAGTCACCGGGCAAAAATGGAAGCAGTACTAATCCGGTTTCAAGAAAAATAATCGCGAATAAAAAAACATAAAGCCAATAGCCGTAATTGTCGGCCAGCAAGGCTAAATGTTTATCGAGATGTAGAACCAGATCAAAAAAACTCATCGATATCGCCCTCGTCATCAAGCTCGTTTTTACGCCGTGGGTTGAGCTAAAGCAATGGGGGCAGTTGTTTGACGTAAACGAATGTGTAATTCGCGTAATTGTTTTTCATCGACCGAACTTGGCGCACTGCTCAACAAACACTGTGCGCGCTGCGTTTTAGGGAAAGCAATCACATCACGAATCGATTCTGCACCCGTCATCAACGTCACCATGCGATCCAAACCAAACGCGAGGCCGCCATGCGGTGGCGCCCCATATTGAAGCGCATCCAATAAAAATCCAAATTTTTCTTGTGCTTCTTCTGCGCCGATATTCAAGGCATTAAATACTTGTTGCTGCATATCTGCGCGGTGGATACGAATTGAACCGCCGCCCATTTCCCAGCCGTTTAAGACGAGATCGTAGGCTTTGGCCAAACATTTTTCAGGCGCATCCACTAAAAATGCTTCATGACCGTTTTTTGGCGCAGTGAACGGATGATGGCAGGCGTTCCAACGTTTCGCATCAGGGTCATACTCAAACATGGGGAAATCAATCACCCATAAGGGTTTCCACGCTTTGGTAAATAAAGCTTCGTGTTGACCGAATTCTGAATGACCAATTTTGACGCGCAAAGCACCCATTGCATCATTTACCACCCGCGCACTGTCAGCTCCAAAGAAAATTAAATCGCCATTTTTGGCACCCGTGCGTTCAATAATGATCGCCAAAATTTCATCACTGATGTTTTTCACAATCGGTGATTGCAAGCCCTCGCGCCCTTTGGTGACATCGTTGACTTTGATATACGCTAAACCTTTCGCACCATAAATCGCGACAAAAGTTGTATACGCATCGATTTCCGAACGCGACATTCCACCGTTGTCACGCCCACCACCAGGAATGCACAATCCGACCACACGCCCGTCTTTCATATTAGCGGCGTTCGCGAACACCTTGAAATCAACCGTTTTCATCACATCGGTTAATTCAGTAAATTCCAGTGCGACGCGCAGATCAGGTTTGTCGGAACCAAAACGATGCATTGCTTCGCTGTAAGTCATTACAGGAAAGACTGATGGCAGATTGACTTGTAAACACGAAGTAAACACCTCTCGCACCATGCGTTCAAACAAAGCACGGATTTCTTCCTCATTCATGAACGAAGTTTCACAATCGATTTGGGTGAATTCAGGCTGACGATCGGCGCGCAAATCCTCATCACGAAAACACTTTGTGATTTGATAGTAACGATCAAAGTTAGCCACCATTAACAATTGTTTAAACAATTGCGGCGATTGCGGCAAAGCAAAAAATTGCCCCTCATTCAC
>JAVKMA010000317.1:0-6025 GCA_031538685.1 Burkholderiaceae bacterium
CAACAATGGGAAAATTGTTACAGCGACTGGATGTAAAGGGGTAAGTGTTGATCTTAATCCGGTGCATTGTCGTTATGCTGTCGTTATGGTGATACCTGAAACAGGAAATAAGCAGAAAATAAGCAGGAAATAAACAAGGTCTCAAGTAAAACGCTTTTTGTCTAGGATCTGCGCTTAATTTATAGGTTTTTTTGTGATGCCCTCTCTGGATTCTACTCATACAAACTCTGATGCAGTGACGCAGAATTCTGGGTCGGTGCCGGATCGGGTGTTGTCACAACTCTGGGGTTTGTCGACTTTATTTGGGCAACATGGGCGTCAAGTTTCGACGACTGCGTTAAGCGGCAGTTTGTCCGACCATGATTTTGAAAATAGCGAGCGTTCTTTAACTGCCGTTGCGCAAGAGCATGGTTTTATCGTAAAAATTAATCAACGTGCCTTAAGTGATATTCCGGCAATGGCCTTGCCGGTGATGCTGATTCTGAAAGAAAACAGTGCTTGTATTTTGCAAAGTTATAACGAGGATCAATGCAAAATTCAGTTAAGTGAATTTGGCAATAAAAGCTTATTGATTCCGACCAAAAAATTAGCAGAATTTTTTACCGGTTCGGTGTGGTTTGTTAAGCCTGGTAAAGAGCTAGAGGCTGTTCAACACAATACTTACCAAAGTCATCACGACGAAAAAGAAGCGCCTAATAAACATTGGCTTTGGCGCGTTTTATGGAAGTTTCGCGCGACCTATTTAGAAAGTGCTTTTGCGTCTTTTTTGATCAATTTATTGGCATTGGCGGCGTCGATGTTCTCGATGAATGTATACGATCGAGTGATTCCCAATAACGCTTTGAGCACCTTGTGGGTGATGGCGGTGGGCGTGGTGATTGCTTATACGTTTGAATTAGGTTTGCGAACTTTGCGCGGCTACTTTATGGATACCGCTGCACGTAAAGCGGATTTATTACTGTCCTCGATGTTGTTTCGTCAAACCTTGGCCTTGCGTTTAGAGATGCGGCCAGGTTCGGCGGGTAATTTTGCTGGTCAAATCCGCGAGTTTGAATCGGTTCGTGATTTTTTTACTTCGGCAACTTTAGTCGCCATTGCGGATTTGCCGTTTATTTTTTTGTTTGTGTGGGTCATTGATATTATCGCTGGGCCTTTGGTGTGGGCCGTGTTTTTGGCGATTCCTTTGATCGTCATTATGGGTGTTTTAATCCAAATCCCCTTGGCGTCGCAGAGCAAAGAGCATTTCAAAGTCAACACGGGTAAATACGGTATTTTGGTTGAAACCGTCGAAGGGATGGAGTCTTTAAAAGCTTTGGGTGCCGAGCGTTATATGCGGCATCGCTGGGAATCTGCTAATGCACATACCGCGCTAACGGGGATGAAGACGCGTGTTTTATCCGCCTTTGCGGTTAATTTTACGCAGACGGTTTTGCAGCTGGTCAACGTCGTGATTATTGTGTGGGGCGCGTATTTGGTGGCGGAAGGAAAAATGACAACGGGTGCGATGATTGCGTGCACGATGTTAGCCTCGCGCGCGTTGGCACCTTTGGCGCAAGTGAGTGGCTTATTTGCCCGACTACAGCAAGCTTTGACCTCGTTCCGCTCTCTGGATAAAATTATGCAAATGGAGTCCGAGCGCGATATCAGTCGCACGTATTTACACAAATCCAATTTGACGCAGCATATTGCGATTCGTGATTTGCAATTTGGTTATAGCAAGGATGAAGGCGTTAAATTATCGATTCCTGAACTACAGATTCGTGTCGGTGAACGCGTGGCGATTTTGGGACGAATTGGTTCGGGTAAATCTACCTTGTTGAAATTGATGGCGGCTTTGTACAAGCCGCAAAAAGGCAATTTATTGTTCGACGGGGTTGATGTTCAGCAAATTGATCCGGCGGATCGGCGCGTGTTAATTGGTTATTTGGGACAGTCGCCGAATTTATTCCGCGGAACCTTACGAGAAAATTTATTGTTAGGTAATCCCTTCATCGATAACGAAGAAATTTTGCGTGTTTGCCGTTTGACAGGTTTAGAGCAAATGATCGCCGCGCACAGCAAGGGGTTTGATATGCCTATTGGTGAGCGTGGTGTCGGTTTGTCTGGTGGGCAGCAGCAAATGATTGCTCTGGCACGGATGTTGGCTTTGCGCCCGTCCATTATGTTGTTGGACGAGCCGACCAGTGCTTTGGATCAACGGACTGAGCAAAATTTGATTCGCGAATTTAAAAACGAGTGCATCGGTAAGACTTTAGTGGTGGTCACTCACAAACCGGCGATGTTGGATTTGGTTGATCGTTTGATCGTGATCGAACAAGGGCGCGTGGTCGTTGATGGACCAAAAGACAGTGTCTTGACCGAGTTGCAACGCGGTGTTTCGATGCAACAGCATAAAGAAACCGCTAAAGAAAATCGGGGGGTGGCATGAAAGACGATTTTTTTGGAGTCACTAATAATCTCGAAGTTCAAGGGGGCACTCTCGTGAACGCGGGGCCTGCGGCTGCGGCTCAAAATTTGCAGAGTCAGGGTTCACAGAATTCGGGTACACAGAATCAAGGTTTACATACTCATGCCGTGGTGCAAGACGTTCGGGGGCGTCGCGAAGAAATTGCCCTGGATCAAAAAGGAAAACCAAGTCGTTTGCAAAAAAAAGATGCGGGTTTGGTCAGCGATTTATATGCGGCAACTTTAGAGGGCGGTTCTAATTGGGCGGGTTGGACTTTATTAGCGATCACTGTCATTTTGGGGGTAGGAATCGCTTGGAGTATGTGGGCCAAAGTCGACGAAATTACGCAAGCTCCAGGCAAAGTTGTTCCTACTCAAAAAGAGCAAGTGATTCAAAGCCTTGAAGGTGGAATTTTGTCTGAACTCTTAGTCAAAGAAGGTGATGCGGTCGAGCGTAATCAGCCTTTGCTCAGAATCGATGATACGCGGACCGGAACGGTATTTCGTGAAGGGCAAAATAAAGTTGATGCCTTGCGCGCGATGTTGGTTCGCTTAAAAGCAGAAGCTTCAGGAGAGGCGCCGCAATTTCCTGAAAGTTTAACGCGTGCGCGTCCTCAAGCGGTAGCAAATGAATTACGCACCTACAAAGCGCGCTTACAAGCGCTTGAGCAAAGTGTTGAGTTTCAGAAAAAATCTTTAGATTTGGCGCAACAAGAGTTAACGCTGACCGAACCTTTGGTGCAAAAGGGGCTGATTTCTACAGTTGAATTATTGCGTTTGCAGCGCCAGGTGACGGATTTGCGCGGCAAGATTGACGAGCAGAACAATCGTTTTCGTGCCGATGCGCTCAGTGAATACACTAAAGTGCAAAACGAGTTGGACTCACAATCAGAAATTGTATTGGGACGTAAAGACTCTTTGCAAAGAACTTTAATTCGTTCTCCGACTCGTGGGATTATTAAAAATATTCGCGTCAATACCGTCGGCGGGGTGATCCAACCGGCGCAAGATATTTTGGAAATTGTTCCTTTGGATGATGCGCTTTTGATCGAAGCGCGGGTGCGTCCTTCGGACGTTGCATTTTTACGGCCTGGGCAAGAAGCTTTGGTCAAGTTAACGGCGTACGACTATTCGATTTATGGCGCCTTAAAAGCCCATTTGGATTACATCAGTCCTGATACTTTGCGTGATGAGATCAAGCGAGACGAGGTGTATTACCGTGTTCAATTAAAGACGGAGCAAGGACGTTTAGTGAATAAATTAGGTGAACCCATGCCAATTATTCCGGGAATGATTGCACAAGTAGAAGTGAAAACTGGCACTAAAACTATTTTGGATTATTTGCTAAAACCGATTTTAAAATCACGCGAGGCTTTTCAGGAGCGTTGATCAGAGTAAGAGTTAGGTAGTGGTATTTGAATAATGATTAAAAAATTGTTTTGATAAATTGAGGTTTCTATGGCAACGCAAAAAAATTTAGTGATTTCTCGTTCCGACGGTAAGGTCGAAGTGATACCGCTGACTCCAGGAATGAAGATCAAGGTGGTTGCTGGCGCGACTTATTCAGTGGTTGCGGATGGGGTTTTGCTCCCAGCGAAGATCACCAACGATGGACGCGGTAATGCGGTGTTAAAAATTGCGTCTGACGTTGCGGGCGCCCCCTCTTTGATCGAGATTAGCGACTATTACAGTGCGGCAGATGGGCGTGGCTCCTTAATTTTTACGCGCGCTGAAGGCTCCGGCCAAATCATTGCGGTACCCTCGAGTTCGACTACGGCACCGGTCACTAAATCTTTACCTAACACACAACTGACTTCGCCATCACTGGTTCGAGGAATCGCGGCGCTAAACCCCACCCGTCCGAGTGAAGAGTCGATTCTACAAAACCTAGAGAATCCATTATTGGGCACTCGCATTGCCAAATCAGTAGAGGCTTTAGCCAACCAAGGTTTGTACCGGGACGCCAAGACCGCGCCTTTAAGTTTTACCGCAGGGACTGATCCGACCTCAAGCTTGGGACAATTATCAGGGGCTTTGGCGCCGATCTCAGAAGATAAAACGCCACCCGAACAAGCGGTATTGCTCAATAACACGGTGGGGCAGCGCATGTTGCGAGGTACAGGGGAAGCGGGTGCTACGGCGATTGTGATGGACACCAGTGGCAATGTTTTAGCGCGAATACCAGTAGGCAGTGATGGTCAATGGAGTTTGGATTATAAAACGACCAATCCACCAATGGCAGATGGTTTGACAAGGGTTCGGGTATTGCTTCAAGATGCCTTTGGCAATTTGTCGACGCCTTTAGATGCGACGGTAGTGGTTGATACGGTAGCACCTTTGGCACCGTTAATAGATGCGAGTATTGCGACGCCAGGAGGCAATTATGCGACGGTGTTGACGAATGGGACGGGGGCGACTTCGAGTCGTCAGCCGCAATTTTCGGGAACTTCTGGGGTTGATGCGACGGGGCAACCGGAAGCAAATATTAAAATTAATTTATACGATAACGGGGTATTGATTGGTACGACGGTATCGGATGCAACCGGACATTGGACGATTGTGCCGAGCTCATTACTCAGAGAGGGCGCGCATCGGTTCACCGTGACTGGGGCCGATAGTGCAGGAAACGAAAGCCCGAGTAGCGCAGTGTATAGCCTGACGGTGGATACAAAGGCCCCGACAGGTTTGGTATTTATTGATCTCGTCGACGATAAAGTTGAGCCTTTGACTGGGAGTTATCCTTCAGGCTCAGGTTCGGATGCGCTGAGTTTGAATGACAAGCGGCCGACTTTGTCGGGTCGTAGCGGCGGTGGCGCGGGCGAAACTATTCTGATTTATCGCAATGGGGTAGAGGTCGCAACGGTGAATCCGAGTGCGGGACGTTGGTCATATCAAGAAGCTGCGGATTTAGCGGATGGGCAATACACGTATACGACGCGGGTGATTGATAAGGCAGGGAATAAGGGGGCTTTAAGTAAAGCGTTCGTGTTTAATGTTGATACGGTTGCGCCGGTCAGAGCTGATGCGCTGACGGTTTTGGCTGATGATGGGGTGACGGTAATCGGTTTGGGGGGAGTGACTAATAGTCGCACTCCGACAGTTAAATTGCATGCGGAGAGTGGCGCGACGGTTACGGTTTTTGATCAATCAACTTCTTCAGCGATTGGTCAAATGACCGAATCGCCAGCGGGTTCTGGAAACTTTGTGTTTATCAGCCCGCGTTTAAGTAGCGCGGTGTATCAGTGGACCTTTTTGGTTACGGATAAAGCAGGTAATGTGTTGTCTTTGGATAGTTCGCAAGGTGTGAATTTTGAAGTGAAAACTTTAGGCCCACCGCAAACAATATTTATTGATAGCATGAGTTTGGACAGTGGTCAGTCAGCGATCGATTTTGTGACCAATTTTGGCGGTGCGACCAGCGCTGATAGTAAAGAGTCACGCTTGTTGACGGGGCGATTGTCCAACGCCTTATCGTCCGATACAGTGAAATTACAAATTTCACAAGACAATGGTGTGACATGGAGAAATGCGACGGTCAGTGGCCAGCAATGGTTTTATACCGACACGGTGAATCACACCG
>JAVKMA010000318.1:0-1506 GCA_031538685.1 Burkholderiaceae bacterium
ACCGCTTAAATGCAAACCCATCACATCCATCAACAATTGATTGGAATTGGCTGTGCCATAAAAGGTGCAGGTTCCTGCGCCGTGATAGGAGGCGGTTTCGGCGGCTAATAAATCTGTTTTAGTTGCGCGCCCGGCGGCAAACTCTTCACGCACTTTGGCTTTTTCTTTATTCGACAAACCTGATGTCATCGGGCCCGCTGGCACAAAAATCGCTGGTAAATGACCGTATGAAAGGGCGCCCAATAACAAGCCCGGAACAATTTTGTCGCATACACCCAAATACATCATGCCATCAAATACATCGTGCGAAGCTCCCACTGCCGTTGACATCGCAATCACGTCGCGTGAAAACAAAGACAATTCCATCCCCGCACGACCTTGTGTAATGCCATCACACATCGCTGGGACTGCACCAGCGACTTGCGCGACTGCGCCTTTTTTTTGCGCCGCCGCTTTAATCAAGGCCGGATAGTGTTCATAGGGTTGATGCGCCGACAACATATCGTTGTAGGCCGTAATGATGCCAATATTGACCTGTTGTTGGTGTAGCAAAATCGTTTTTTCGCTGGCTGTTGACGCCGCTTGGACATGCGCTAAATTGGCACAACCCAACTCATGTCGTGCAACTTTTGGCGCTTGATTTTGTAATCTAATTTTGGCTAAATAGTCCTGACGGGTTTGGCGACTACGTTCAATAATAGTCTGTGTGACCTGTGCAATCGTAGGATGTAATGTGGGGGGCATAATAAAAAATCGGTTAATTAATCACTCAATCTGCTGATCTGGTGCTCAGCAAAGCATAAAAACGCCGCACAATTAACGCGCTCAATCCCCAAATATCCCAATCGCCATACTGCATGGTATAGGTGTGCGAATGGAGTATTGGATTGTCTGAGTTGATTCGAGTCAGTCGGCAATAGCGGTGGTTTTTCGGATCACACAAAAAGTCAAACGGGACGGTAAACGCATGATCCACTTCTCGCGCTTGTAACGATAGCACAGGTAACGTCGGTATCGTTGCGACAATCGGTGCGATCAAATAACCGGTGTGCGCATAAAGCGTCGGTATCACTCCTAAAACCCTGAGCTGTTGGGGATCTAATCCAATTTCCTCATGGGTTTCTCGCAGCGCTGTAGCGATTAAAGACGCGTCACCAGATTCTGCTCGCCCACCCGGAAAACTAATTTGCCCAGCATGACTGGACAGCCCACGCACGCGCATTGTAAACAAGACTTGCTTTGGAAAAGGATCACCAATTAACACCATCAATACCGCAGATTGATGGGCATTTGGGCTGCAAGTGTTCATCCATCCTGGTTCAACAGCAGTCGATAGATTTTGTTCTAACAGAACTTTGATCTGTTCATTAGTCAGCGCGGTCAGCGCGTTTGACCGTTTGCACAAGGAGATTAAGACAGGCGCTAAAGCAGGTGCTGCAAAAACAGGCGAGCGTAACAAGGTAAGCTTTTGGGTGTTAATTTCTTCCTGATGATTTGTCATAACCC
>JAVKMA010000017.1:0-10906 GCA_031538685.1 Burkholderiaceae bacterium
CGGCTCAAGTGAATATAACTCCGCGACAGTATCGGCAACAACAGTTAGAGAACGCGATTGAGCATGGTGTTGTGCTGTTGAACAAGGATCAAGGACATTCCAGTCAGCAAGCAGTGACCAGGGTTAAACAATTGTTGGGCGCTAAAAAAGCCGGCCATACTGGAACTTTAGATCCGATGGCGACGGGTTTATTGCCGGTGTGTTTGGGCGAATCGACCAAATTTTCGCAACATCTTTTAGATGCAGATAAGACTTATCGCGCGCAAATTTTTTTAGGCCGACGGACCGATAGCGGTGACGCCGATGGCGTTGTGATTGAACAGGTAGAAAATTTTACGTCGCCAACCCCGCTACAAGTGCAAATTGCGTTACAGCGTCATTTGGGTCAACAACAACAAACCCCGCCGATGCATTCGGCGTTAAAGTTTGAGGGCAAGCCTTTGTACCACTACGCTCGTGCAGGCGTCACGATTGAGCGCGTGGCGCGTCAAATCACGATTTATGCGATTGAATTATTGAGCTACACCGCACCGATTATTGAAATCGATGTGCGCTGTAGCAAAGGGACCTATATACGAACACTGGCCGAAGACATTGGTCGCACTTTAGGGCTGCCTGCCCATCTGTGCGCTTTGCAGCGGCGCGCGGTGGGGACTGTGCAGATTGAGAATGCATATACTTTGAGCGAATTGACGCAGCTGTGGTCAAAGGGAAGTTTTTTAGCCTTGCAACCAGTGGATTATTTAATTCAAAATTTCCCTGATTGTGTTTTGAACGAACGCGATACCGAGTGGTTTCAGCAAGGGCGTGTGTTGACGACGCTGATCTTGCCTTCGGTGGGTTTATTTCGAATATATCGTCAAGCACGTGATGACGTTTTAAAAGGTTTTTTAGGTTTGGGGTCATACGATGGAAGCTTATTGACACCTTATCGTCTATGCGTTACGCCAAAATCGAGGTCGCCATTGCGGTCGCAAACGGAGTTGTAAAATCACGCAACATTTGTTCAATCATTTTTGAAAATTTATTATGGCACTCTCGGATCAAGATGGAAAAATTTGGCAAGACGGCAAATTGTTGGAATGGCGTGACGCTAAAGTTCACGTATTAACGCATTCTTTACATTATGGAATGGCCGTTTTTGAAGGCGTTCGTGCTTACGAGACGCCAAAAGGAACCGCGATTTTTCGCTTAGCCGAACATACTGAACGCTTATTGAATTCGGCGAAAATTTTCCAAATGATGGTGCCTCATGATGCGGCCACTTTAATGGAAGCGCAAAAAACAGTGGTGCGTGAAAACCAATTACGTTCGGCCTATATTCGTCCTCTGATCTGGGTTGGCTCTGAAAAATTGGGTATCGCCGCGAAGGGCAACTTGATTCATACCGCGATTGCAGCGTGGACTTGGGGAGCATATTTGGGTGAAGAGGGTATAAAAGTTGGAATTCGAGTGAAAACCTCTTCATTCACGCGGCATCATGTGAACGTATCCTTGGTTCGTGCGAAAGCCAGCGGTTATTACATCAATTCAATTTTGGCGCATCAAGAAGTGGCCGCCGATGGCTATGATGAAGCGATGTTATTGGACACCGAAGGTTATGTGTCTGAAGGCGCGGGTGAAAATTTATTTATTGTGAAAAAAGGCGTGTTGTACACCCCCGATTTAGCGTCATGCTTGGACGGGATCACACGTCAGTCAGTGATTACGATTGCAAAAGACTTAGGTTATCAGGTGGTTGAAAAACGGATCACTCGTGACGAAGTCTATTGCGCTGAAGAAGCCTTCTTTACTGGAACTGCGGCGGAAATCACACCGATTCGTGAATTGGATCGACGCGCGATTGGCATCGGTTCGCGCGGGCCGATTACGGAAAGAATCCAATCGATATTCTTTAACGCGGTCGGCGGTAAAGATCCCAAGTACGCGCACTGGTTGACTTATGTGTAATTGATAGGGTCTAAGTGCGATTTACTATTGAAGACCCGCCGTGCGCATTTTCCCTACGGTTTTTTTATGGGAACTTATTGTTGATCGGCCGCAACATATGCCGAGATTGATTTACTCTATAATCCGCCCCCTTTTTCGTTTTATTTACCATTCATTTGCGACATGACGACCATCCGCTTGAAAGACAACGAACCCTTTGAATCAGCGCTTCGCCGGTTTAAACGGACTATTGAAAAAACAGGTTTGATTACTGAATTACGCGCTCGCGAATCGTATGAAAAACCAACAACTGAGCGTAAACGCAAGTTATCAGCAGCAGTAAAACGTCATAACAAACGTATTCGCAGTCAACAATTGCCGCCAAAACTGTATTAAAAATATCGGTTGCATATCGGCTGTTTTTGGCGCCTTGTTTGGCAGTTCATGTGAGTGAAATTATCAAATGTCTCTAAAAGCTACGATTGACGCAGATGTAAAGCAGGCCATGCGCGCGCGCGATGCCCAGACTTTAGGCACGGTGCGCTTGTTAATGGCGGCGATCAAACAGCGTGAAGTGGATGACAAAATCGTTTTAGATGATGCGCAAATTATGGCAATCATCGATAAAATGCTTAAGCAACGTCGTGACTCTATTGCGCAATTCACTCAAGGAGGGCGGGTTGATCTCGCCGATAAGGAGGGCGCCGAAATCAGCGTTTTGCAACGCTATTTACCGATGCCTCTGAGCGCGTCAGAAATCACGGAAAAAATATCATCAATTTTGGCAAGCTTAGCGCCCACTTCTCTTGCGGACTTAGGCAAGTTGATGGCGCAGTTAAAGCCCATATTTGCCGGTCGAGCCGATATGAGCGTGGTCTCTGTTGAGGCAAAAAATATGCTTAACGCGTATTTACAAAAGGCGGTGTAAAAATTGATGATGCGCTGATAAGTTTATTGGATTGGTAAATCAGTGGTTTTTAAATGAAGTTTTTTTAAAATTTATACTGGTATTGGTAACTTGGGTAACATTGGGGCACTTCTATAAATACAGAATGTGCGGATGAAGTGCGCGGCGCACAGCACACAGAAACCGGAGCGTACATACAGTACGTGAGGATTTCGCGTACTGCGCAACAAAGCAATTCGCCGCAAAAATGAATTGATAGAAGTGCCCATTGGTAATTAAAGGCGTGTCTTATGTGGAGTCTCTTATGTCCCATGCAATGATTTTGAATAACGGTTTATCCGGTGGTCTGGGTAATCTTGATGCTTATATTACAGCCGCAAGTAAAGTGCCGGTGCTGTCGCAACAAGAAGAAATCGCTTTGGCGGAACGACTGCGCGATAACGGTGACGTTACGGCAGCGCATCGTATGGTGACCTCGCATTTGCGTGTGGTCATTTCAGTTGCGCGGGGATATTTGGGATATGGGCTACCTTACGCGGATTTAATACAAGAAGGTAATATCGGTTTGATGCGCGCCGTGAAGCGTTACGACCCAAATCGCGGGGTGCGCTTGGTATCCTATGCCGTGTATTGGATCAAAGCCTCGATTCATGAATATATTTTGAAAAACTGGCGTTTAGTCAAAATGGCAACGACTCGCGCCCAACGTAAGTTGTTTTTTGGATTGCGCTCGCATCAAAATCAAATTGAACAGCTTGAGGGAAAATCTGCCACCGTCGCCGCACTAGCCGCTGACATGAGCGTTAGTGAAGACGAAGTGCGCACCATGCAGGAACGTTTTGCTGGCGGCGAAGTCAGTTTTGATCAAAGCAGTGATTCCGATGACGCCACTTTTGCTCCAGCGCAGTATTTGGTTAGTCTTGATACCGAACCTACGCAGCGCTTGGCCAAGCAGGCATACGATCATTTGCAGACCGATGGTTTAAGTCATGCCTTGGCCGCTTTGGATGAACGGTCACGCCGAATTATTGAAGCGCGTTGGTTAGTCGATAAAGGCGAAGCGCGCGATGAGGTTCAAGTGGGCAAGGGTGGCAAGGGAGGTAGTGACGGCGGTAATGGTAGTGGGCCTATGACCTTGCACGATTTAGCGCGTGAGTTTTCGATTTCACACGAACGTGTTCGACAAATTGAAGTCGCCGCTTTGAAAAAAATGCGTCAAACCTTATCGTCATATAGTGATTTAATACACAACTGATGGCAGTGTTGTCTTAGGGGATAAACTCCCGATGATAGAGGTATTTTGGTATTTAAAAACCCCTTAATGACCTTGAGGGGTTTTTGTATTTGTATGGTTACTATCGAGATAGTGATATTGTGGTCTTGCGGTACAGGATTGCGCTGCAGAGCCTTCGTTTTTATGGTACATAAATTTTTAGACGCTTATTGATAGGAAAAGTCATGTTTGATTTTGTTCGCACGCATCAACGTATTATGCAAATTTTGTTGTTATTGCTAATCATCCCATCGTTTGTTTTCTTTGGTTTTGAGTCTTTCATGCGCAATGGCGATGTCGCTGATTCGGTTGCGCAAGTCAACGGGCAGCGAATTACTCGAGCCGAGTGGGATGCGGCAAATAGTGATTATTTGAAGCGTGCAACTCCCGATGTCCAGGATAGCCCGATGGTTCGTTATGCGGTACTGGACGACTTGGTCAATCAATATGCGTTAAACCATGAAGTCACGCGCTTAGGTTTGACGGTAGGCGACGAGCAATTGCGCCAAATTATTTTGGCGTATCCTGGATTGAAAAAGCCTGATGGCAGTTTTGATCAAGAGCGTTACGCCGCTTTGTTGTCTGCGCAAAGTTTCACGCCAGTCAGTTATGAAGCGCGCTTACGCAAAGATTTGGCAAATGAAAAATTAACACAAGTTTTGCGCACGAGCTCGTTAACGACCAAGGCGCATATGAACTTGCTTGCGGATCAGTTTAATCAAGAACGGACGGTTAAAGAAGCTTTGTTTTTAACGACGGATTACGTGTCTAAAGTCAACTTAAGTTCGGCACAAATTCAAGCTTTTTATGACGCCAGCGGAACCCGATTTAACGCGCCAGAAACCGTTGATGTGGAATATTTGGTTTTCAGTAAAGCCGCTCAAGCGGCGAAAGTACAAGTGACTGATGCACAAATTGA
The DNA here is from genome assembly GCA_031538685.1 of Burkholderiaceae bacterium. Taxonomy (GTDB): domain Bacteria; phylum Pseudomonadota; class Gammaproteobacteria; order Burkholderiales; family Burkholderiaceae; genus JAVKLU01. Next base: position 5,029 of record JAVKMA010000017.1, read on the forward strand.
AGCGGATTACAAAGCGAATAACGCACAGTTTATGGCGCAAGAACAACGACGTTCGCGTCATATTTTGATTTCGTTTAATACCGATAAACCGGATGCAAAAATTATTGCTGATACGCGGGCGAAGGCTGAAAAAGTCTTGATCGAGTTGAAAAAGAAAGGCGCCAAATTTGATGTCTTGGCTAAAAAATATTCAGACGATCCAGGTTCAGCGAAACAAGGTGGAGATTTGCCCTTTGTTAACCGCGGTGCAATGGTCAAAAATTTTGAAGAAGCGCTCTTTACCCAAGCCAAAGGTGTTATCGGGCCTTTGGTGCAGACCGAATACGGCTTTCACATTATTGAAGTGTTGGAAGTGAATCTGCCAAAAATAAAAGCTTTAGCTGAAGTGCGATCACAAATCGAAGCAAAATTGCGTGATGCCGCAGTGACGAAGTCGTTTGCAGGAGACGCTGAAGTCTTTGCGAATTTAGTGTATGAACAGTCAGACAGTTTAAAGGCGGCAGCGGATAAATATGGTTTGAGCATTCGAATCGCAAAAGGTTTAAGCCGTACTGCGTCGAGCGTCGCGGAGTTGAATTCGCCTAAATTATTGGCGTCTGTATTTTCAAGCGATGCCTTGAGTAATAAACGCAACGTTGAAGCCGTCGAAGTGACGCCAGGTACGTGGGCGTCGGCGCGAGTGATAGCACATCACCTCAGTCAGAAGCGGCCTTTAGCGGAAGTCGAAGCGCAAGTGCGCGCCCAACTGACGCAGCAAGAAGCGCGTAAATTAGCGATTGCTGCGGGCAAAGTCGGATTGGAAAATTTGAAAAAGCAACCGACTCAAAGTGGTTTGTCTCTGACTGAAAAAGTGTATAGCCGGAATACCCAAAACAATTTGTCCCCAGAGCTCGTTAACGCCGTGATGAAAACAACTGCAAGCAAGTTGCCCCAAGCTAATGGTGTTGAGTTCTTGGGTGGTTATGCGGTCTTTGAATTGACGGCAGTGCGGTCGCAATTAAACCCTGATGCGACAAAACGATCTGCTGAAGTGAATGCACTTGATGCCTTGTATACGAATCTTCGGTATCGAGCGCTGGTACAAGAGCTGCGCGATAGTTTTAAAGCTAAATTAAACGTCGCCCCTGTCAACACGCAGTAGTTAAATGGTTTTTTGCGATATTGAGCGCTGCTTTTTTCGGATGCGCACGAAATACGGGAGGCCGCTGTTAATGAGCAGGGAGCTTCTATAAATACATAAATGAGCGCGTGACTAAAGAAACATGTCATTAAAACGGTTTGCCGCGGTATTGGATTTGGGGTCCAATAGTTTTCGTTTGGAGATCAGTCGCTGGACAGAGGCTGGAGCCGGATTAAGCGTGGAGTCAGTGGCCTATCACAAAGAATCAGTGCGTTTGGGCAGTGCCTTGTCCGTGCAGAAAGAGTTGAGTCTTGAGGGAATAGAGCGTGGTTTGGCGTGTTTGCGTGAATTCGCGCGCGTGATGGGGGCCTATCAATTGAGCAGAGTTCGCGCGGTCGCGACTCAAACTTTGCGCGAAGCGGTTAACGCACAAGATTTTTTATTGCCAGCGAAAGAAATTTTGGGCTGTCCCGTTGAAGTCATTTCGGGGCAAGAGGAAGCGCGCTTAATCTATTCTGGCGTGACGCATTATTTGCCCGATGAGCTGGAAAAGCGTTTGGTGGTAGATATCGGCGGACGTTCAACTGAAGTCATTTTAGGGTGCGGTAAAACGCCCTTGTCGACAGAATCATATTGTGTTGGTTGTGTGTCGTTTTCGCTGAAATATTTTTCACAGGCACGTGTGTGTGTCGATGATTTTACGCAAGCTGGAGCCGCTGCGAAATCAGTATTCAACGCGGGTGGTGCCGTGATTGACCGCAATCAGTGGGAGATCGGGTACGGTTCGTCAGGAACCGTGGGTTCCCTGGAGTCAGTGTTGCGTAGCAATGGGATGGGCAATACGATCACCCGTCAAGGTTTGTATTGGTTGCGCGATCAATTTATCGCAGCGCCGTCAGTGGCACAGCTACAGTTAAAAGGCTTGAAAGAAAATCGCAAAACGGTGATTTTTGGTGGTTTGGCGATCATGATTGCCGTGTTTGAATTGTTTGATATTGATTTTTTGGCGTGCAGTAGGGGAGCCTTACGCGACGGAGTTTTGCTTGAATTGGTTCAGTAAACGAAGGGTCCTTGTTGCGAAGTTTTTGTTTTGTTCGGCTCTTTAGAATCGTCTTTTTGGGGCTTCATCTCACTTTATTTTAATGATCAATATGTCTATGCGTTTAATCGGTAGTTTGACCAGTCCTTATGCACGAAAAGTGCGTATTTTTTTGTTAGAAAAAAAAATTGATTTTGATTTTGTGACTGACGATGTGTTTGCCAAAATTCCCTTGGTCAGTCAATTTAATCCCTTAGGCAAAGTACCTTGTTTGCTATTGGAAGACGGCAAAACTTTATTTGACTCACGCGTCATTATTGAGTACGTGAACGGTTTAAGTCCTTTAGGGCAATTGATTCCCAAAGAGGGTCGCGAACGTGCCGAGGTCAAATGTTGGGAAGCTTTGGCCGATGGAATTTTGGATGCCGCAGTATTGGTTCGTTTAGAAAAAGTATTACGTCCCATTGAAAAACAATCCGAGGAACAAATGGCGCGGCAGTGGGCCAAAGTGACTGCAGGGATTGCGCACGCGGCCCAACACTTGGGGCAGAGCGAGTTTTGCGAGCAAAAAACATTTACCCTTGCCGACATCGCCTTGTGTTCGTGTTTGGGCTGGTTAGATTTTCGTTTCCCTGAATATCGTTGGGGCGATCAGCATGTTAATTTGCGTGAGTATTACGACCGCATGGTTCTGCGGCCGTCTTTCATTAGTACCATTCCTAAAGCCTAAGATCAGCACCTCATCAAACGCATGAATACAAACGCATGAGCACTTTAGCCATCGTCGGTTTGGGTTTGATTGGCAGCTCGTGTGCGCTGGTGCAAAGGTCGTATTTCAATCAAATTATCGCAGTCGATCCTGATGTCTCTCATCGTGATTGGGCTTTGGCGAATCATATGGTCGATGGTGTTTACGAAAATCTGTCGCAACTGCCCGATGCACTGGTACGCGATACCGAAGTGATGCTGTTATGTGCGCCTGTCGCGCAAATTGAAAAAGTGTTTGCGCGTGTGGCAGAAATTCTGCCTTCGCACACCTTATTGATGGATGTGGGCAGTACCAAACAAAACATTATTGCGGCGGCGCGTGCCAACTTGCGCCCGACACAATATGCGCAAATGGTTCCAGCCCATCCTATTGCGGGGCGCGAATTTTCGGGGCCGCAAGCGGGTCAAGTCGATTTATTTGTGGGACAAAACGTCATCTTGACGCCGCAAGTTGAAAATACAGAAGTATTTTTAAAGCGGGCGCGTGATTTTTGGGACCACTGCGGTGCGCGCGTGCATAACCTGGACGCGACGCAACATGATCAAGTGTTTGCTGCAGTGAGCCATTTACCGCATTTGATCGCCTACGCCTTAATGGCGTGTGTTGCACAAAATCCAAACGCCGCCGTTTTATTGAACTACGCAGGCGCCAGCTTGCGTGACACTTCGCGCGTCGCCAGTAGTTCGCCGGTGATGTGGCGCGATATCGCACTGGCCAATCGTTCGGCTTTATTGAATGAGTTGACGCGTTTTCAAGACGTTTTATCGCAAATGATTGATGCCTTGGAAGCTTCTGACGATACGGCCTTACATGCGTTTTTCACGCACGCTAAAAATACACGTGACGACTGGTTGCAAAATATAGTGACGCGCGGCGACTCAAACGCTACTGCTTCAGTACAAAATGACTGATTACCCTCAATACCTGACTTTGGCGCCGCGCCAGCTACGCCGCCATGAATTGAATTTGCCCGGTTCAAAGAGCATTTCCAATCGTGTTTTGTTGCTGTCCGCATTGGCGCAGGGTGAAACACGATTAAGCGATGTTTTGGCGTCCGAAGATACGAAGGTAATGCTGGAAGCCCTCAAAATTTTGGGCGTCGATTGGTGCGAAGGTGATGCGCCGAATCGTTATGTACTTACCGGTTTAGGCGATGTGTTTCCGATCAAAAATGCGCGCTTGTTTATGGGTAATGCGGGCACGGCGATTCGTCCGCTGGCGGCAGTACTGGCCTTATCGGGTGGCCACTATCATTTGCATGGTGTGCCACGGATGCACGAACGTCCGATTGGTGATTTGGTCAATGCGCTCAACGCAATTGGTGCAAATATGACTTATGCGCAAAACCCAGGTTATCCGCCTTTAGATATTGCGCCGGCAGATATTTTTTGCGAACAGATTGAAGTCAGGGGCAGCGTGTCGAGTCAATTTTTAACCGCCTTGTTATTAGCTTCGCCGCTCATCGCGCGCGATAAAGATTTGCGTATTGACGTGGTGGGAGGACTGATTTCGCAACCCTATATCGACATTACGTGTCAATTGATGGCGCGGTTTGGTGTGAGGGTTGAGACCGTTTCGCCGATTGAATATCGAATTGCTGCGGGGCAAAAATATCGCAGCCCCGGAACTTTGGCGGTAGAAGGTGATGCTTCATCGGCATCTTATTTTTTAGCGGCGGGAGTAATTACGGGTCAAGCGATGACGGTACATGGTGTGGGCGCACACAGCATTCAAGGAGATGTTCAGTTTGCCCACGTATTACAAGGTTTAGGCGCCGCGATCGAATTTGACACGCATGCGATTCGGGTTTTACCGCATCGAACAGTGTTGGTAGGACAAACCATTGATTGTCTGGCAATTCCGGATGCTGCGATGACTTTGGCGATGTTGGCTCTTTACGCCAAAGGTTCGACTCGCTTAAATAATATTGGCAGTTGGCGCGTGAAAGAGACGGATCGAATTGCTGCGATGGCCTGTGAGTTGCAAAAACTGGGCGCGACGATAGAGGCGGGCGCAGACTATTTGGTGATTCATCCGCCTGAACAGTTACAGCCTGCGCAAATTGATACTTACCAAGATCATCGGATGGCCATGTGTTTTTCACTGGCGAGTTTGAATGGAGTGGCGCAGGCGGGAACTTCGGTGACGATTAATGATCCGGCGTGTGTGGCCAAAACCTATCCTGAATTTTTCCGTGACTTTATTGCTTTAACTGAAGCTTTAACTGAAGCTTCAACCCAGGCCCGAACTTAAGAGCGCTTCTATCAATACAGAATGTGCGGATGGAGTGCGCGGCGCACAGCGCACAGAAACCGGAGCGTACATACAGTACGTGAGGATTTCGCGTACTGCGCAACAAAGCAATTCGCCGCAAAAATGAATTGATAGAAGTGTCCTTAAATTCACAGCAGTTTGATCGAACACGCGATGACGATATTCAATAACAAGCCAGCGATTATTACGATTGATGGACCGACTGCTTCGGGTAAGGGTACGATTGCGCGCGCACTGGCGCAGACTTTGGGATTTCATTATTTAGATTCGGGAGCCTTGTATCGTATTTTGGCGTGGCACAGTGCGCAATTGGGAGTGGCGAGTGATGATGAAATCGCCTTAGCAGATTGTGCGCGAATGCTGGATTGTCGGTTTGACAGCGCGACGGTGTGGTGTGGTGCGACCGATGTGACCGAGGTGATTCGTTCTGAGGCCAATGGGCTGCGGGCTTCGCAAGTCAGTCAATATTTGGGTGTGCGTCAAGCTTTGTTGCAGTTACAGAAAGATTTCGCGCGCGCGCCCGGTCTGGTCGCTGATGGGCGTGATATGGGCACGGTCGTTTTTTGCACAGCGCCGTTTTAGATTTTTTTTTAAGGGGGGGGGCCAAATAGTTCGCCAAGAAAGGGGGCTCCGCGGGGGGTTGTCGAAAAAACAGATTCGGGGAAAAATAGCCCCC